>NZ_JBSGCY010000105.1:0-23843 GCF_053602115.1 Nocardia sp. NPDC004582
CCTGGGCCTGCGCCGCCGGGGCCCTCGTGCCAGTGCGCCGCGAGCGCGCCGGTGAACGCGTCGCCCGCGCCGGTGGTGTCCACCACGCGCACCGGAAAGCCTGGGTGCGACAGCGTGACTCCGCCGGGACCACGATAGGCGGCGCCCGCCCCGCCGAGCGTGGTGACGACATGCGGGACACCGGCGAGCGCGGACGCCAGCCGGGCCGCCTCGCCCTCGTTGACCACCGCGATATCCACCTCGGACCAGACCTCGTCCGGAAGTTCGCGCACCGGAGAGGGATTCAGCAGCACCACGGTGCCGTGGGCCCGCGCGTGCCGGGCCGCCGCGAGCACGGTCGCCACCGGAATCTCCAACTGGCACAGCAGCACATCCGCGTCCGCGACCGTCGCCAGATCCGCCGCGCTCAACTCCGTCATCCGCCCGTTGGCGCCGGCCACCACGATGATGGTGTTCTCGCCGCCCGCGTCCACCACGATGGTGGCGATCCCGCACGGCCCGTCCGCCTCCCGCAGCCGCGCGACCCCGACCCCGTCCTCCCGCAACACCTTTCGCAAGGCGGCGGCGAACACATCCGACCCGACCGCGCCGACGAACTCGACCTCCGCGCCGGCCCTTCGCGCCGCGATCGCCTGATTGGACCCCTTCCCGCCCGGCACCAGGGCGAATCCGTCGCCCGGCACCGTCTCCCCGGCCTCCGGCCGCCGCCCGACGGTCGTCACCAGATCCATATTGATGCTGCCCACCACCGCGATTCGCGCCATGGCCGGGACCCTAGCGCGGCCGGATCAGCCGAGGGCGGATTCGACGGTGGCGACGGCCTCGGGGGTGACCGGGTCGAGGATGTCGTCGAAGTCGTGGTGCTTCTCCACGTAGGCCTTCACGAACGGGCAGACCGGGACGATGCGGCGGCCCGCCGCGCGGGTGGCGGTGAGGGCGGCGCCGATCAGCTTGGAGGCCAGGCCCTGACCGGCGTAGGCGTCGTCGATCTCGGTATGGAAGAAGATGCGCTGGCGGCCGTGGTCGACGTAGGCGGTGAGGCCCGCGCGCTGCTCGCCGACCTTGATGCCGAAGTACTGGGGGACGGTGTCGGTGGACTGGGTGACGGTCGGTTCGGTGGTGGTCATGCGGGCTCGCTTCCGGTAGTCGGGGTGTGGTGATCGGGTTCCAGGGGTGGGCTCGCCACCGCGGAGAAGGTGCGGCATTCGGGCTCGCATTCGGGTGGTGCGGTGCGCAGCGCGTCGTCGCGGACGGTGAGGAAGGCCAGGGCGGCGGCCGCGAGCATGAGGACGGCGCAGGTCACGATGGCCAGGTGGAAGCCGTGCGCGAAATCGGACGGGTTGGTGTAGGCCGCGCCGGTCAGACCCGCGAGCGGCGGGATGGCCGCCACCCCGAGCAGGCCCGCCGCGCGGGCGACCGCGTTGTTGACCCCGCTGGCCACGCCCGCGTGCCGTTCGTCGGCGGTGGCCAGCACGGTCGCGGTCAGCGGCGCCACCGCCAGGGTCAGGCCGAGGCCGAAAACCAGTGCGGCGGGCAGGACATCGCGCAGATACGAGGTGTGCAGGCCGACCCGGGTCATGAGCAGCATGCCCACCGCCGCCAGCAGCACGCCGAGGGTGATGGGCAGGCGCGGGCCGATGCGCTGGGCCAGCGCGCCGGAACGGGCCGAGAACAGCAGCATCAGCACGGTCACCGGCAGCATGGCCGTGCCCGCGGCGATCGGGTTGAACCCGGACGCCACCTGCAGGGTCAGCACCAGCAGGAAGAACACCACGCTCATGGCCCCGTACATGACGAAGGTGACGACATTGATGGCGGTGAACTGCTTGGCGGAGAAGATGGTGACCGGCAGCATGGCCGCCGGATCCTCGTCCGGCCGCGAGCGCCGTCGCTCCACCACCACGAAGGCCGCACCCGCCGCGATGCCCGCGATCGCACTGCCCCACACCAGCATTCGATTCGCGTCGTGTTCGGGGGCCATGGTCAGCGCGTAGGTCAGCCCGGCCAGGCACAGTGCCGCCAGCACCGCGCCCAGGACGTCGAATCGCCCGTGCGCGGAGGCATCCCGCGTCTCGGGCACGTGCTTGGCGGTCACCGCGATCACCAAGGCGGCCAACGGAATATTGAGCAGGAACACCCACCGCCACCCGGCCGCCTCCACCAGCCAGCCGCCCAGGAACGGCCCGATGGCGCCGGCCACGCCGCCCAGCCCGGACCAGGCCCCGACCGCCCGCGCCCGCTCCCCGGGCGCGAACGAGGCCTGAATGATGGCCAGCGATCCCGGTGTCAGCAGCGCCCCGCCCACACCTTGCAGGGCGCGCGCCGCGATGAGCATCGAAATATCCTGCGCCGCACCGCACAACGCCGAGGCGGCCGCGAACCACACCACCCCGATCAGGAACACCCGCCGCCGCCCGTACCGGTCGCCCAGCGATCCGCCGAGCAGGATCAATCCGGCCAGGGTCAGCGTGTACGCGTTCACCGTCCACTGCAGACCCGCCATGGACGCGCCGAACTCGTCCGCGATCCGCGGTAGGGCCACGTTCACCACGGTCGCGTCCAGCATGGCCATTCCCGAACCGAGGACAGTGGCCAGCAGAACCCATCGACCGGTGCCCGAGGACAACCGGATGCTCGCGGTCATGGGTCCAAGGTAACAACCTGCCCACGACCGGCGGCGGAACGCGGTCAGTAATCTGTCGGTATGACTGCTCCCACGACCACCGACCGGGACGCCGTCCGCGAGGTGGTACACGACTCGGCGCGCCGGGCTCGGGTGGCGTCGCGGACGCTCGCCCAGCTCACCACCGCGCAGAAGGACGCCGCGCTGCACGCCGCGGCCGACGCGCTGCTCGCGTCCAAGGACGCCGTCCTCGCGGCCAATGCCGAGGACATCGAGATCGCCAAGGCCGGCGGCACCGCCGAATCCCAGCTGGACCGGCTGCGGCTGACCGAGGCCCGGATCGACGGGATCGCGGCCGGGCTGCGGCAGGTCGCCGCGTTGCCCGACCCGATCGGCGATGTGGTGCGCGGCAAGACGCTGCCCAACGGCCTCGAGATCCGCCAGGTGCGGGTGCCGCTCGGCGTGGTCGGCATGGTGTACGAGGCGCGGCCGAACGTCACCGTCGACGCCTTCGGGCTGGCGCTCAAGTCCGGCAACGCGGCGCTGCTGCGCGGGTCGTCCTCGGCCGCGAACTCCAATGCCGCCCTGGTGCGGGTGCTGCGGGAAGCCCTCGAGGCACAAGGCCTTCCGGCCGACGCCGTGCAACTGCTGCCGTCGGAGGACCGCTCCAGCGTGACCCACCTGATCCAGGCCCGCGGCCTGGTCGACGTGGTGATCCCGCGCGGCGGCGCGGGCCTGATCAACGCCGTGGTGCGCGACGCGTTGGTGCCGACCATCGAGACCGGCACCGGCAACTGCCACGTCTTCGTCCACAAGGACGCGGATCTGGATATGGCCGAGTCCATCCTGATCAACGCCAAGACCCGGCGGCCCTCGGTGTGCAACACCGCCGAGACGGTCCTCATCGACCGGGCCATCGCCGAGGTCGCGGTGCCGCGAATGATCAGGGCGCTCGAGGACAAGGGCGTCACCATTCACGGCGACCTGCCGGGCCTGGTGCCCGCCACCGACACCGACTGGGCCGACGAATACCTGTCCCTGGACATCGCTTTGAAGGTCGTCGACGATCTCGACGCCGCGGTCGACCACATCAACGAGTGGGGCACCGGCCACACCGAGGCCATCGTGACCGCCGACCTGAAGGCCGCGCGCGAGTTCAGCGCCCGCGTGGACGCCGCCGCCGTCATGGTCAACGCCTCCACCGCGTTCACCGACGGCGAGCAGTTCGGCTTCGGCGCGGAGATCGGCATCTCCACCCAGAAGCTGCACGCTCGCGGCCCGATGGGGCTGCCCGAACTGACCTCCACCAAGTGGATCGTGTGGGGCGACGGGCAGATTCGCCCCGTCTAGCCGAACCCGGCTTCGCCGGTTGGAATTGGGGTCCGGGGCTTCCCCCGGACCCCCGAAAGTAGGAGGACCGCCCGTGGCTCCGACCACCGCGCCCATTCAGGAGCCGATCTTCTCGTCGGTCGACGATGTGATCGAGCGGCTGGCCCGCACCGGCTACCTGGCCGACAAGGCCACCGCCACTTCGGTTTTCCTCGCCGACCGGCTCGGCAAGCCGCTGCTCATCGAGGGCCCCGCGGGTGTCGGCAAGACCGAGCTGTCCAAGGCCGTCGCCCAGGTCGCGGGCGCGGAACTGGTGCGGTTGCAGTGCTACGAGGGCGTGGACGAGGCGCGGGCGCTCTACGAGTGGAACCACGCCAAGCAGATCCTGCGCATCCAGGCCTCCTCGGAGAACGACTGGGCCGAGACCAAGGCCGACGTCTTCACCGAGGAATTCCTGCTGGAACGCCCGCTGCTCACCGCCATCCGCCGTGCCGAGCCGACGGTGCTGCTCATCGACGAGACCGACAAGGCCGACGTCGAGATCGAGGGCCTGCTGCTCGAGGTGCTCAGCGACTTCACCGTCACCGTGCCGGAATTGGGCACCATCGCCGCGAGCCGCAAGCCGTTCGTGGTGCTCACCTCCAACGCCACCCGCGAGCTGTCCGAGGCGCTCAAGCGACGCTGCCTCTACCTGCACATCGACTTCCCCGACGAGGAGCTCGAGCGCCGCATCCTGGCCAGCCGGGTGCCGGAGCTGAAGCCCGCGGTGGCGGCGCAGTTGGTGCGGATCGTGCACGTGCTGCGCGGTATGCAGCTCAAGAAGCTGCCCTCGGTCGCGGAATCCATCGACTGGGCGCGCACCCTGCTCGCCCTGGGCGCCAAGGACCTCGACGACAAGACCGTGCGCGCGACCCTCGGCGTGGTGCTCAAGCACCAGGCCGACCACGTGCGCGCGCAGTCCGAGCTGAAGCTGGCCTGACGACATGGCGGGCGGGTCCGGGCCTTCCACCGGCGATGGGGCACAGGCCCCCAAGGGGCGCGAGAACGGACCGCGCGGGCTGGTGTCGGCCGCCATGCGGGCCTTCACCACCGGCGGCACCCCGGCCAAACCGGTGACCACGGTCCCCGGGCCGACGGCCGAGCACGGCCTGCCGGGACATCTGGTCGGTTTCGTGGAAGCGTTGCGCGGCCGGGGAATCCCGGTCGGGCCGTCCGAAACCGTTGACGCCGGACAGGTTCTCACCGTCCTGGACCTGATGGACCGCGAAGCCCTGCGCGAGGGCCTGGCGTGCGCGCTGCTGCGCCGCACCACCCAGCGCGCCACCTTCGACGGCATGTTCGACCTGTGGTTCCCGGCCGCGCTCGGAGAGCGGATCGGGGCCGAGGCGATCGAGCTGCCGGTCAAACCCGACGGCTCGGTCGACATCCTCGAACTGCGGAAGATGCTGGCGGAGTTGCTGGTTCAGGACCCCTCCGGCGAGCAGGCCCAGCAGTTGCAGGCGCTGGCCGCGCAGATGGTCGAGCAGATGGGCCAGTACCAGGCCGCGGGCGGGCCGTCGTTCTCCGCGTACCAGACCCTCAAGGATCTGCAGCCCGAACTGCTGGTCAGCAAGATCCTCGCCGGTCTCGCCCAGGGCATCGACGACTCGGACTTCGACACCGAGGTGGCCCGCCGGGCAGCGCGGCAGCGCATCAAGGACTTCCGCGGCACCGTGGAGGCCGAGACCCGCCGCCGTGTCGCCGAACGCATCGGCCGCGAACGGGTCGCCACCTACGGCGTGGCCCGCCAGGCCGAGGACGCCGACTTCCTGCGCATCTCCCAGAACGAACTCGACGAACTGCGTCGCGGCAGCCAGCGCCTGGCCCGAGTCCTGGCCTCCCGCTTGGCCGCTCGCCGCCGCCGGGCCCGGCGCGGCGAGATCGACCTGCGCAAGACCATGCGCAAATCCATGTCCACCGGCGGCGTCCCGGTCAACCTGGTCACCCGCAAACCGCGCCCCGGCCGCCCGGATCTGGTGCTGCTGTGCGACATCTCGGGTTCGGTGGCCGGATTCTCCAGCTTCACCATGCTGCTGGTGAACGCGCTGCGCGAACAGTTCTCGCGGGTGCGGATCTTCGCGTTCGTGGACCGGGTGGACGAGGTGACCGGCCTGTTCGACGCGGCCACCCCGCTCGATCAGCTCACCCGGCGCATCTTCACCGAGGCCGAGGTGGTCGGCATCGAAGGCCACTCCGACTACGGCTCGGCCCTGGAGGGTTTCGCCGAACGCTTCCCCGACGCCGTCACCAGCCGCACCTCGCTGCTGATCCTCGGCGACGCCCGCACCAACTACCGCGACCCCGCCCTGGACACGCTGCGGCAGCTGGTCGAGACCGCCAAGCACGCGCACTGGCTCAATCCCGAGGCCGAGAAGATGTGGGGCACCGGCGATTCCGCCGCCAACCGCTACGCCGACATCATCGACATGCACGAATGCCGCTCCGCCCGCCAGCTCACCGCCCTGGTCGGCCGCCTGCTCCCCGTCTAGGGAACCCGAGCTCCCGGAATCCGAGCGGCCCCCGGCGTCGCCGCCGGTCGGGTGCGTCGTCCAGGAGATTCCGGGCGGACGGTCCGGATCCGGGCCGCCGGTGCGCGGGGGAGGGCATAGTCCCCGGTAAGCTCGCGTTTCGTGCAGACGAACGGCCGCCGCAAGCTGGGCGTGATGGGTGGCACCTTCGACCCCATCCACCACGGGCACCTGGTCGCGGCCAGTGAGGTCGCCAACCGATTCGACCTGGACGAAGTGATCTTCGTCCCCACCGGGCAGCCCTGGCAGAAGGGGGACCGGCCGGTCAGCCCGGCCGAGGACCGCTATCTGATGACGGTCATCGCCACCGCCTCCAACCCGCGGTTCTCGGTCAGCCGCGTGGACGTGGACCGCGGCAAGGAGACCTACACCGTCGACACCCTGCGCGACCTGGCCGAACTGCACCCCGACGCGGATCTGTACTTCATCACCGGAGCGGACGCGCTGGCCAGCATCCTCACATGGCAGGATTGGTCGGAACTGTTCGAGCTGGCGAAATTCGTCGGCGTGACCCGTCCGGGGTACGAATTGAATATCGACCATCTCGCCGATCACCTCCGCGATTTCCCGGAGGGCACGGTCACGATGATCGAGATCCCGGCCCTGGCCATCTCGTCGAGCGAATGCCGGCGACGGGCGGGGGAGGGCCGGCCGGTGTGGTACCTCGTCCCGGACGGGGTCGTCCAATACATATCGAAACGGCACCTGTACGTGTCGCAAGAGCGTGCATTGTGAAAGTGCGCAGGGAAGAGGTAGCAGGGTGACAGCATCGGCAGAAGCGGTCAAGATGGCGACGGTGGCCGCACTGGCCGCCGACGAGAAGCTGGCCGTCGACGTGGTCGTGCTGGATGTCTCCGAGCAGCTGGTGATCACCGACTGCTTCGTCATCGCGTCCGCGCCCAACGAGCGCCAGGTCAACGCGATCGTCGACAATATCGAGGACAAGCTGCGCGACGCCGGACACAAGCCGGTGCGCCGCGAGGGCACCCGCGAGGGCCGCTGGGCGCTGCTGGACTACGTCGAGATCGTGGTGCACGTCCAGCACGAGGACGAGCGCGACTTCTACGGCCTGGAACGACTCTGGAAGGACTGCCCGCAGGTGGCGGTCGAGGGGATCGGCGACCCGCGCGCGACCGCGGCCACCGCCACGACAGATGAAGACAAGGCTGGGGACGACGAGTGAGCAAGATGGCCGGCGTCCGCCGGTTGGTTCTCCTGCGGCACGGACAGACCGAATGGAATGCCACCGACCGCATGCAGGGTCAGGTCGACACCGAACTCAGTGAGGTCGGCCGCCGTCAGGCCAAGGACTGCGCCCCCGATATGGCGACCAGCGATCTGATCGCCATCGTCTCCTCCGATCTCAAGCGCGCCCACGACACCGCGCTCGCCGTCGCCGAATGCGCCGCCATGCCGGTCGTCACCGACACCCGCCTGCGCGAGACCAACCTCGGCGACTGGGAGGGCATGGACCACCGCGAGGTCGACGCCCAGTTCCCGGGCGCGCGCAAGGCGTGGCGGCTCGACGCCCGCTTCACCCCGCCCGGCGGCGAATCCAAGCTCGAGGTCGGCGCGCGCTCGCTGCCCGTGGTGCAGGAACTCTTCGCCGCCCGCGAGGACTGGCCCGGCCGCACCATCATGCTGGTCGCGCACGGCGGGCTCATCGCCGCGCTCACCGCGGCCCTGCTCGAACTGCCCGAGGCCAGCTGGCCCGCCCTGGGCGGCCTGGCCAACACCAGCTGGGTGCAGCTGACCAGCCACGGCCCCGGCATCGACCGGCCCGGCTGGCGGCTGGACGTGTGGAACGCGGTCGCGAAGGCGGCTCCCGATGTCCTCTGACAACGGCGCCGAGCGGAAGACCGAACCGGCGGCGGACGATCCGGTGCTCGAAGCCGCGCCGCCGCGCAAGGTGCTGGTCGTGGTCGCGGACTCGCTGTCCTACTTCGGCCCCAAAGGCGGCCTGCCCGCGAACCATCCGCGCATCTGGCCCAATCTCGTTGCCGCCGAACTCGACTGGGACGTCGAACTGGTCGCGCGCATCGGGTGGACCTGCCGGGACGCCTACTGGGCGCTGATCGGCGACCCGCGCATCTGGGCCGCGGTGCCGAACGCCGGAGCGGTCGTGTTCGCCACCGGCGGTATGGATTCGCTGCCCTCGCCGCTGCCCACCGCACTGCGCGAGCTCATCCGCTACACGCGCCCGGCCGCCCTGCGCCGCCGGGTGCGCGAGGCCTACAACTGGCTGCAGCCGCGGCTGTCCCCGCTGGGCTGGCCGGTGGCGCTGCCGCCCAAGGTCAGCGTGGACTACCTGGAGCAGTCGCGGAACTCGCTGGCGCAGTTGCGGCCCGAGCTGCCGTTCGTGGCGGTGCTGCCGTCGGTGCACAAGTGCGAGGCCTACGCCGAGGTGCACACCGGCCGCGAACCCATGGTGCGGGAGGTGACGGCCTGGGCCGCCGAACACGACGTGCCGCTGGTGGACCTCGGGGAGGCCGTGCGCGACAACGTGTTCAACGGCCCCGCCAATCCCGACGGCATCCACTGGGGCTGGGAGGGTCACACCGCGGTCGCGCGGGCCATGGTCAAGGTGCTGACCGAGGTGACGACCGACGAGGTACGCACTGCATGACCGTGGTGGTGGTGACCGACTCCTCGGCCAGTCTGCCGGCCGAACTCGCGGCCGACCTGGGAGTGCTGGCGGTGCCGCTGCATGTGCTGGTCGACGATCGCGAGATTCGCGAGGGCGTCGACGAGTGCGATATCGACTACGGGTCCTCGCAGGTCACCACCTCCGCCGCCTCGCCGGGTGACCTGCGCGCGGTCTACGAGCGCGCGCTCGAACTCAGTGACGGCGACGGCGTGGTGGCCGTGCACATCTCTCGGCAGCTCTCCGGCACCTGGGAGGCCGGACGGCAGGCCGTCCGCGATATGGACGCCGCCCATCGCATCCGCCTGGTCGATTCGCTCAGCGCCGGGCTCGGCACCGGTCTGCCCGTGCTCGCGGCCGCCCGCCGCGCCCGTTCGGGCGAATCCCTCGACGTGGTCTACGACTCGGCCGTCGCCGCCGCCAGCCGCGGGCGGGCGTTCATCGTCGTCAACCGCACCGAGCAGCTGCGCCGCGGCGGCCGATTGACCTCCGCCGCCGCCTTCTTCGGCTCCGAACTGGTGACCAAGCCGATCCTGCAGATCGTCGACGGCCGTCTGGAATTGCGCGAGAAGGCCCGGACGCGGTCGAAGGCGTTCACCAAACTCGTCGCCGCGGCGGTCGACGCGGCCGGTGAGGACGGCGCGGCGGTCGCCGTCCAGCACCTCGGGGCGGAGGAGGCCGCCGGCACCATCGCCGGTCAGCTCCAGTCCCTGATCCCGGGGATCCGCGAGGTGATCGTCAGCGAGTTCGGTCCGACCCTCGGCGTCCACCTGGGCGTGGGAGCGGTCGGCGCGCTGGTGGTACCGGGCGGCTGCGGCTGACCAGGTCCCCGCTCATCGCGGGGGCCGCAGGTCGGTCGGTGTCACCAGCTGGGGTGGGATGACGCGACCGGTGCTGGAAATCTGCTTGTCCACAACGGGTTTCTGTATCCACAGCCCGGCGAAAGCCCCAGTTCACGGTCCCAGCCGACACGGCCCCGGCTCCTACCGTGAGCGTCATGCCACAACTCGACGAACGCACCCCGCTCCAGCGCCTCACCGCCCGCCCCGGCCCCGAACCTAGCCAGGGCCCAACGGAATTCCCTCCCGGCCAACGGCATGCCGCTCGCTGGGACGCGGACTCCCTCGACGACCTCCCCGAGTCCGCCCCACCCGCCTGGCTCTCCGAGCCCTGCGGCCCCGTCTCCCTCTGGCACGAACGCCTGGTCCCCGAACGCTTCCGCGGCACCCGATGGGACCCGGGCCCGCGCGGAGTCCTGGTCCTCGCCGCCCTGGCCCTGTTCGCGGTCCTCTTCGCCGCCTACATCAGCCTGCGTGAAACCCCTGTCTCCCAACCGGTCCCACCCATCGCGCCCCTCAGCGACATCGCCCCCGCCGACCGGGACGCCCTGCCCGCCGCCCCCGCCGCCGCGCCCGGCGCCGACGCCACGACATCCGGACGGCCCGGAGCCGCCGTGCCCGGAGCCGCCGGACCGGCGCGTCCCCTGCCCGGTGTCGGCGCACCGGTGCCCGCCGAAGCGCGGCCGTCCACCACGTCCGGACCACCGGCGGATCGAAACCCGGTCGCTCCCACCGCGACCCCGGGCGGCATCGCGGGGCCCGCCGAACTGGTGGTCAGCGTCATCGGCCTGGTCGAGCACGGCGGCCTCCGCCGCTTCCCCACCGGAGCCCGGGTCGCCGACGCCCTGCGCGCCGCCACCCCGCGCCCCGAGGCCGACCTCTCGTCCCTCAACCTCGCCCAGCCCCTCACCGATGGCGACCAGATCGTCATCGCCCGTGCCGCACCCCGCCCGACCCCCGACCGAGCCGTCAGCACCATCGTGAATTCCGCGGGCCCCCAATCCGGTTCGCCCGCCGCCCCCGGCCCGCCCCGCCCCACCGCCCCGGCCGCCAAGGTGAACCTCAACACCGCCACCGAGGCCGAACTCGACACCCTCCCCGGCGTCGGCCCGGTCACCGCCAAAGCCATCCTCACCTGGCGCGCCCGCCACGGCCGCTTCACCTCCGTCGACCAACTCGCCGAAATAGACGGCATCGGCCACTCCCGCCTCAACCGCCTCCGCGACCGGGTGACAATATGACGCCCGCCGAACCCGCCGCGGGTATCCGGCAGCGGGGATCGGTGTGGCGGCGATGAGTGGGGAGCCTGGCGCGGGATCGGTGGATCGGGAACCGGAAGCGGTGCCGGAGGTGCTGGATGCTCGGCTGGTGCCCGCGGCGGTTTGTGGGTGGGGCGCAACGGTTGTCGCCGTGGTGGTGGGGTGGCAGGCGGGCGTCGGGATCGCCGCCGGATGTGTGGGGGCAGGGCTGGGCGTGCTCGCCCTGGCTGTTCGACGCGCTCGGGCGGGCCGGTTCGGTGGGGTGGCCTGGGTCGTGTTGGGGGCCTTGCTGATCGGGGCGGGGTTCGGGCTGGCGGGGGCATGGCACGCGCATCGGGTGCGGGAGCATCCGCTGGGCGGGGTGCGGGCCGGGCAACGGGTCGTGGCGGTGGTGGAGCTGGGGGAGGATCCGAAGCGGTTGTCGGGCAAGGCGTTCGGCGGCCCGAAAGTGATGGTGCGGGGCGAGCTGGTCGAGTACCGGGTGGGTGGACGGATCGTGCGGGCGGGTGGTGCGGTCACCGTGCTGGCGCCGGCGGGCGGGTGGCGGACACTGATGCCGGGGCAGCGGGTGGAATTCGGTGCGCGCGTGGGGCGTCCGTGGCGGGCCGATCTGACGGTGGCCGTGCTGCGGGCCGACGGGGCGCCGGTCGCGGCGAGTGCGGCGCCGTGGTGGCAGCGGGCCGCCGGACAGGTGCGTGGCGACTTCAGCGGGTCCGCTCGCCGGGCCCTGTCGGATGATGCGGCGGGGCTGCTGCCCGGGTTGGTCATCGGTGATACCTCGGGTCTGACCGAGCACGTCGCGGAGAACTTCCGCGAGGTGGATCTGGCTCATTTGACCGCTGTCAGCGGGGCGAATATTACGATTTTGCTAGGGGCCGTGCTGGTTTCGATGCGGACGCTCACGGTGGATCCGCGGGTCGGGGCGGTGGCGGCGGGTGTGGCGCTGGTCATGTTCGTGGTCCTGGCCCGGCCGTCGCCGAGTGTGCTGCGGGCCGCGGTCATGGGAGCCATCGCGCTGCTGGCGGTGTGCACCGGGCGCAGGAAGCAGGCGCTACCGGCGTTGTGCGCCGCGGTGATCGGGTTGCTGGCGTGGTCGCCGGGGCTGGCGGTGGATGCCGGGTTCGCGTTGTCGGTGCTGGCCACCGCCGGGCTGATCGTGATCGCGCCGGGCTGGTCGGAATGGCTACGCGCACACGGCTGGTGGCGCATTCCGGCGGACTCGTTCGCGGTCGCGGCGGCGGCCTTCGTGTTCACCACCCCGCTCGTGATCGCCATCACCGGCCACCTCAGCCTGGTGGCCATCCTCGTGAACATGCTGGTCGAACCCGTCATAGCCCCGATCACCATCCTGGGCGCGCTGGGTGCGGTGCTGGCGGTGGTCTGGACCCCGCCCGCCGCGGTGGTCATTCATTGCACCGCCCCGCCCCTGTGGTGGCTGCTGTCCGTCTCGGATCGGGCCGCCGCACTCGGCGCGTCGGTCTCACTGCCCACCGGGGCGCGGTCGGGTCTGGTCGCGGCGGTGGCGTGCGGGCTGGTGATCGTGGCGCTGCGCCCGCGCACCCGGGCGGGACCGCCCGGCGACGACCGAGGTGCGGGGGTTGTCGGGGCGGGCTCGTAGGATCGTTGCGTGAACCAGCGACCCGCGCCCCTGCATCTCGTGCTCGGTGAAGAGGAATTGCTGATCGAACGGGCGGTGGCGGCGATCACCGCGCAGGCTCGGGCCACCACTGAGGATCCGGCGGCGCTGCCGGTGGATCGGCGGCGGGCGGGCGACGCCAGCACCCCGGAACTGGCGGAGCTGCTGAGTCCCTCGCTGTTCGCGGAGGACCGGGTGATCGTGCTGGAGTCGGCGGCCGAGGCGGGCAAGGACGCGGTCGCGGTGATCCAGGACGCCGCGTCGTCACCGCCGGAGGGCGTGGTGCTGGTGGTGCTGCACAGCGGCGGCGGGCGTGCCAAGGCGCTGGCGCCGGCCCTGCAGAAGCTGGGCGCGGTGGTGCACAACTGCGCGAAGCTGACCAAGGCGGGGGAGCGGGTCGAGTTCGTGCGCAACGAGTTCCGGGCCGCCAATGTGAAGGTGTCCGCGGACGTGGTGCAGGCCCTGCTGGAAGCGGTCGGCTCGGATCTGCGGGAACTGGCCGCCGCCAGTTCGCAATTGGCGGCCGATACCGGCGGCAAGGTGGATATCGCCGCGGTGCGGCGGTACTACTCCGGCAAGGCCGAGGTGACCGGGTTCGAGGTCGCGGATCTGGCCGTGTCGGGGGATCGGCCCGCCGCCATGGAGGCGCTGCGCTGGGCCATCGACCGGGGCGTGCCCGCGGTGCTGCTCGCCGACGCCCTCGCCGATTCGGTGCACACCATCGCCCGCGTCGGATCGGCCGGGCGCGGGGACCCGTTCAAGATGGCGGGTGACCTGGGCATGCCGCCGTGGAAGGTGAAGAAGGCCCAGGGCCAGGCGCGCGGCTGGACCGGCGCCACCATCGGCGCGGCCCTGCAGGTGGTGGCCGGGCTCAACGCCGACGTGAAGGGTCAGGCCGCCGACGCGGATTACGCGCTGGAGCACGCGCTCTCGCGGATTCTGGACCTGCGCGAGAGCGCCTCGTAGGCGCGGCCGGAAACGCCGCGCCCCCCGGGGACTAGGCCTCCGGCTTCCAGATGATCTTGCCGCCCTGGAAGTCCTGGGCCTTACCGCCCTCGTAGTCGTACTCGTCGCCGGTGGGGAAGCCGTAGCGGCCGTTCTCGGCGCCATTGCGGACCCAGGTGTCGCGGATCGCGCCCCACACGATGTGGGTGCCCGTCTTCTGGGTGGAGTAGATCGCGCCGCCCTCGAACAGCTGGATGTGGGTCGAGGAGCTGTTGGCCTTGTTCTCGTCGGCGATGGGGAAGCCGAGCGGGCTGTTCTCCCAGCCGACGGAGGCGAACTTGTCGCGGATCACGCCGCTGAGCACGTGGGTGCCCGAACCGATCGACCAGTAGATGGACCCGCCCTGGAAGTGCTGGAAGCGACCGGGCTTGCCGGTCTGGCCCTCGTCGGTCACCGGGTACTTCAGCGAGCCCGACTCCGAGCCGGTGCCGCGCCACTTGTCGCGGATGGCGCCGCCGATGGCGTGCGCGTCGGTGGCCGGGGTCCAGTAGATGGAGACGTTGTTGACGAACTCCTGCTTCTTGCCGCCGCCGGCCGCGTCGCTTTCCGGGGTGGTCGGATCGCCGAAGAAGTCCGGCCCGCCGGCCCGGTCGTATTCGGCCTCGATGGCCCCGCCCACTTCGAACGGGCCGATGGGCCGCGCGGTCGCGACACCCATTCCGGTGGTCAGCGCGACCGCGGCCACGCCGGCGGCCAGCGAGCCGCGGGTCCAGGAGGAATGGTTGTCACGCAGCGATGCCAAGAGAACTCTCCAGTACAGGTGTCGATGTCACCCCGACGGTGTCGCAGCCATCCTGCTGCGTGCCGCCGAAGTCAGCAAGTCTCTCCGACACAGTCGACACCGAGACCGAATCCGTTACGGCGATCACAACTTCCGTTACCGCGATCACAACCGGCGGCCGGGCACGACAAAAGCCGCCGTGGTCGTCGTGGCCACGGCGGCTGTTCTAAAGCGTTGATCCGGTAGTGCTACCGGAGTCGGATCAGCCGAGCTTGTTGAAGGCCAGCGAGATCGCCGACTTCTTGTTGGCGGCCTGGTTGGCGTGGATGACGCCCTTCGAGGCGGCCTTGTCCAGGCTCTTGCTCGCCGACTGCATCAGCTCGAGCGCCTTGTCCTTCTCGCCCGCAGCCGCGGCCTCGCGGAACTTGCGGATCGAGGTGCGCAGCGCGGACTTGACCGACTGGTTGCGCTGGCGCGCAAGCTCGTTGGTGCGGATCCGCTTCATCTGGGACTTGATGTTGGCCACGCCGTTTTCCTCGTGTTCCTTCGTTTGGTGTGTATGCGGGATGCAAAGTCTTCGTGCGCACTACGAGATGGGTAGTCGCAGCACCGACCGTCGAGGCTACCAGGCCACAGGTCGAGGAATGAAATCGGCCCGGTCCGCGACCCGGCCGAAACCAGAAATTTATCCCCGTCCAACTGCGCGTTGCCCCTGCGTGATGGACCATTTTTGCATGGCCGCGCTCACTCCCGCCGCGCTTGCTCCAGCCGGGGTATTCGCGGGCTATCAGCCCGGACGCTATCACCGCGCCTATGACGAGATGTTCGATTCCGCGGGCCGCCCGCGGGCCCCCTACCGGGGCATTTTCAACGCCCTGGCGGCGATCGACGCCCAGGACCTGGCCGCCCGCGCCGAGGCCCTGGCCCGCGCCTTCGTCGATCAGGGCATCACCTTCTCGCTCTCGGGCCAGGAGCGGCCCTTTCCGCTGGATCTGGTGCCGCGGGTGATCGCCGCCACCGAGTGGACCAAACTCGAGCGCGGCATCAAGCAGCGGGTGCGCGCCCTGGAGGCCTTCCTCGCCGACGTCTACGGCGACCAGACCATCCTGCGCGACGGCGTCATCCCCAAGCGCCTGGTCACCTCCTGCGCCCACTTCCACCGCGAGGCCGCGGGCCTGGTGCCGCCCAACGGCGTCCGCATCCATGTGGCCGGAATCGACCTGGTGCGCGACGAGCACGGCGATTTCCGTGTGCTGGAGGACAATCTGCGCTCACCGTCGGGCGTCTCCTATGTGATGGAGAACCGCCGCACCATGGCGCGGGTGTTCCCGGACCTGTTCGCCTCGCACCGGGTGCGCGCGGTCGGCGACTACCCGGCCCACCTGCTGCGGGCGCTGCGGGCCGCGGCCGCCCCCAACGAGGCCGACCCGACCGTGGTGGTGCTGACCCCGGGCGTCTACAACTCGGCCTATTTCGAGCATTCGCTGCTGGCCCGGCAGATGGGCGTGGAACTGGTCGAGGGCCGGGACCTGTTCTGTCGCGACAATGTCGTCTACATGCGCACCACCGCCGGCGAGCGGCAGGTGGACGTCATCTACCGCCGCATCGACGACACCTTCCTCGATCCCATGCAGTTCCGGCCCGATTCCATGCTGGGGGTGGCGGGCATCCTGAACGCGGCCCGCGCGGGCACGGTGGTGCTGGCCAACGCGGTCGGCAACGGCGTCGGCGACGACAAGCTGATCTACACCTATGTGCCCGCCTTCATCGAGTACTACCTGGGCGAGAAGCCGATCCTGCCGAATGTGGACTCCTACCGCTGCTGGGAACCGGCCGAACGCGACGAGGTGCTCGACCGGGTGGCGGAACTGGTGATCAAACCGGTGGAGGGCTCCGGCGGGTACGGCATCGTGATCGGCCCGGCCGCGGGCCCGCGCGAACTGGAGGCCACCCGGCGCAAGGTGCGGGCGAATCCGCGCGGCTGGATCGCCCAGCCGGTGGTGCAGCTGTCCACCGTGCCCAGCAAGATCGACGACCGCCTCGCGCCCCGGCATGTGGACCTGCGCCCGTTCGCGGTCAACGACGGCGACGACATCTGGGTGCTGCCGGGCGGGCTGACCCGGGTGGCGCTGCCCGCGAACTCGCTGGTGGTGAATTCCAGTCAAGGGGGCGGCAGCAAGGACACCTGGGTGCTGTCCCCGAGAACGTCTGTGGCGCAACGGGAATTGTCGGGCTCGCAGCTGGTCGGCGAATTGGATCTCGCCTTGGAACGCGACCAGTCGCGGGAAGTCTCTTCCGTACGCACCAATCAGCAGCAACAGTAAGAGAAACAGTAGGAAATCGAGAACATCGGCGGCAATGGCGCTCGGCAGGTGGTTACAGCGTTAGGTGGTCGGATCATGTTGGCGCGCAATGCCGAATCCCTGTTCTGGATCGGGCGTTATGTCGAGCGGGCCGAATATACGGCGCGCATTCTGGACGTCGCGGTCCACCAGTTGCTGGAAGAGGCGAGCGTCGATCCGGATCGGACGTCCCGAGTTCTGCTGCGGGTGTTGGGTATCGAGCAACCCGAGGCGGAACAGGAATTGGACGTCTGGTCGTTGACGGAGCTGGTGGCGTTCGGCCGCGACGGCGGCTCGATCGTCGATTCCATCGGCCGCGCCCGCGAGAACGCCCGCGGCGCACGGGAAGTCACCTCCACCGAGATGTGGGAATGCCTCAATGCCAGCTTCAACGGCCTGGCCGCGGCCGAGCGGGCGGCGCGGGCGCTGGGGCCGCACGAGTTCTGCCACTACATCACCGACCGCGCCGCCATGTTCGTCGGACTCTCCGATTCCACCCTGAGCCGCGATGACGGCTACCGCTTCCTGCTGCTGGGCCGATCCATCGAACGCGTGGACATGACCGTGCGCCTGCTGCATTCGCGTGCCGGGGACCGCACCTCGTCCCCGGCCTGGGTGACGGTGCTGCGTTCGGCCGGGGCTCACGACCCCTACCTGCGCACCCACCGGGGTGTGCTGGACGCCAATCAGATCGCGGAGTTCATCCTGCTGGACCGCCTGTTCCCGCGGTCGGTGTTCCATTCACTGCGGGTGGCCGAAGCCTGCCTGCAGGAATTGGATCAACGGCCCAACAGCCGGTTCGCGGCCCGGCACGAGGCGCACCGCCTGCTCGGCCGGGCGCGCAGCGAACTGGAGTTCCTGCCCTCGGCGGTGCTGCTGGAGGACCTGCCCAGCCGGCTGCTGTGGTTGCAGCAGACCTGCCGCGAGGTCGGGGAGGCGGTGGCGCTGCAGTACTTCCACGCCGAGTCCTGGGTGGCGTGGACCGGCCTGCACGGACGTGGGGCCGAGCGGATGGAGGAGCCGGTATGAGCTGGCGCATGCGGGTGGTGCACACCACCGGATATGTCTACGACGCGCCGGTCACCCGGTCGTTCAACGAGGCCCGGCTCACGCCGCGCGCCGACAGCCGGCAGAACGTGATCCTCAATCGCGTCGACACCGTGCCCTCCACCCGGTCCTACCGGTACACCGACTACTGGGGGACCGCCGTCACCGCCTTCGACCTGCACGCCCCGCACACCGAACTGGAGGTGACCAGCGCCTCGGTGGTGGAGACCGAGCCGTTCGCGGGCCCGCCCGAGGAGCTGTCCTGGGAGGAGTTGCGCGACGACCGCATCGGCGACCGCTTCGACGAACTGCTCGAGCCCACCGAGTTCGTGCCCCGGGAGCGGCGGCTGGCCTCGGTGTCGCGGCAGCTGGCCCGCGGCGTGCCGCCCGCCAAAGCGGTTGTCCGCGCGGCCGAGTGGGTGCACCGGGAGATGAACTACCTGGCCGGGACCACCTCGGTGCACACCTCCGCGGCGCAGGCGTACGCCGAACGGCAAGGCGTGTGCCAGGATTACGCGCACCTGACGCTGCTGCTGTTGCGCGGCATGGGGATTCCCAGCCGGTACGTCTCCGGCTATCTGCACCCCGATCCGGCGGCCGAGGTGGGACACACCGTGGCGGGTCAGATGCACGCCTGGGTGGAGGCCTGGACCGGGCAGTGGTGGGGCTACGACCCGACCAACAACATCGCGGTCACCGAGCAACACGTCTCGGTCGGTGTCGGTCGTGATTACGCGGATGTGCCCCCCTTGAAAGGTATCTTCAGCGGAAGCGGCTCGACCGATCTCGAAGTGGTGGTGGAAATTACCCGCCTGGCCTGAGGGTTCCGGCTCGCGCCGCTCGCTCTACACCGGTGCGTTGTCCATGCAAGCGGAAGGTAGCCGATGTCTCCCACAGCTCAGGAAGTCGCCGAGGATCTCACCGACCTACAACCACCCACCCTGGGGCGCAAGCTGTTCGCCGAGGCGCTCGGCACGTTCGTGCTGGTCCTGGGCGGCGTCGGCACCGCGGTGCTGGCCGGCAGCCGGGTCGGCGCGCTCGGCGTGGCCCTGGCCTTCGGCCTGACCCTGCTGTTCCTGGTGTACTCGATCGGCCCGATCTCGGGCTGCCACGTGAACCCGGCGGTCACCGTCGGCCAGCTGCTGCTGGGCCGGGTGAACATCGTGGTCGCGGCGGGCTACTGGGTCGCGCAGATCGTGGGCGGTCTGATCGGTGGCGCGGTCATCTACGCCGTCGCCAAGAACCTGCCGTCCTACGACCGCGCGAAAGATGGTCTGGGAGCGAACGGCTGGGGCGCGCACAGCCCGTCCAAGCTGACCCTCGGTGAGATCACGATCAACGGCTACGGCCTGGCGGCCGCCGTCACCGTCGAGGTGATCCTGACCGCGCTGCTGGTGTTCGTGGTGCTGGCCTCCACCGACCAGTTGTCGGACGTGCCGCTGGCGGGTCTGTCGATCGGCCTGACCCTGGCCGTCATCCACCTGATCTCGATCCCGGTGGACAACACCTCGGTGAACCCGGCCCGCAGCCTGGCGGTGGCCTTCTACCAGGACGGCGCGCCCGCGCAGCTGTGGGTGTTCATCGTGTTCCCGCTGATCGGCGGCGCGCTGGGCGCGCTGGTCTACTCCCTGATGTTCGGCCGCTCGCGCAATATGCTCAGCTGAGCGTCACCGGCACTCGATCCGGCCCCCGTTCCGTCCCGGAGCGGGGGCCGATCCATTGCCCGGGAAAGCCCTAGTGCCAGTGGTATTCGGCGCACAGCCGATGCGCGACCTTGTCGAAGGTCTTGCGCGGCACGATCGCGCCCTCGCGCCGGATGCCCATCTCGGGCACATCGAGCACGCGGTCCAGCCGCACCCAGCTGTCGCGCCCCTCGTGATCCCACGGCCCGTTGCCGATGCCGACCCAATTGTCGTGCTGCGCGTGATCGGCGTTCGAGGACAGCATCAACCCGAGCAGGGTGCCGCCCTCGCGGCCCACCACCAGCACCGGCCGGTCCTTGCCGTTGTCCGGGTCCTCTTCGTAGGGCACCCAGGTCCACACGATCTCGCCCGGATCCGCGCGCCCGTCCAGCTGCGGGCTGTACACGATCGTCCGCGCGCGCTCCCGCGACGGCACCCCCGCCGATGAGGTCGGCCGCACCGTCACCCCCGGCCCCTTGCGCGGCGTCCCGACCGCCTTCAACGCGCGGTCCCACACCGTCGACTGCCGCACCCGCCCGATCAACTTCGGCGCCTGCTGCGTGACGAGCTGGGTCCCCTGCTCCTTAGCCACGATCCCCAACTGCTTCCCCAGAGCGTTCCACCTGCCGGCCATGACCGCAGCCTAACGGCGGACACCGCGATTCTCATCCGCAGTGGATTCGCCTGCGCCGATGGGTCGTTCACGTCCGGGGAAGACCGGGGCGAGGACATCGGGTCCAACCCCGTAGACTTGCCGGTTGACATGCCGCTGTTTCGCCATGCCGAGGAGTGACTCCGATTAGCAGCTTCGCCGACAAGACGTTCACCGATCCGACCCGGATCAGGAACTTCTGCATCATCGCGCACATCGACCACGGGAAATCGACCCTGGCCGACCGGATGCTGCAACTCACCGGTGTGGTCGAGGAACGGGCCATGCGCGCCCAGTACCTGGACCGGATGGATATCGAGCGGGAGCGCGGTATCACCATCAAGGCGCAGAACGTGCGGCTGCCGTGGAATGTCGACGGTGAGGACTATGTCCTGCACCTGATCGACACCCCCGGACACGTCGACTTCACCTACGAGGTGTCGCGCGCGCTGGAGGCCTGTGAGGGCGCGGTGCTGCTGGTCGACGCCGCGCAGGGCATCGAGGCGCAGACCCTGGCCAACCTGTACCTGGCCATGGAACGCGATCTCACCATCATCCCGGTGCTCAACAAGATCGACCTCCCGGCCGCGGACCCGGACCGCTACGCCGCCGAGATCGCGCACATCGTGGGCTGTGAGCCCGAGGACGTGCTGCGGGTCTCCGGCAAGACCGGTGTCGGCGTGCCCGAGCTGCTGAACAAGGTGATCGCCGAGATCCCCGCCCCGACGGGCGACCCGGAGGCGCCGCCGCGCGCGCTCATCTTCGACTCCGTCTACGACACCTATCGTGGCGTCGTCACCTATGTGCGTGTGATCGACGGCAAGCTGACCCCGCGCCAGAAGATCAAGATGATGTCCACCGGCGCGCAGCACGAACTGCTCGAGATCGGCATCGTGTCTCCGGAGCCCAAGCCCACGCAGGGCCTGGGCGTCGGCGAGGTGGGTTACCTCATCACCGGCGTGAAGGACGTGCGGCAGTCGAAGGTCGGTGACACCGTCACCACCGCCCGCGACGGCGCGACCCAGGCGCTGGCCGGCTATCAGGAACCGCGCCCGATGGTCTACTCCGGCCTGTACCCGGTCGACGGCTCCGATTACCCGGACCTGCGTGACGCCCTGGACAAGCTGCAGCTGAACGACGCCGCGCTCACCTACGTGCCGGAGACCTCGGTGGCCCTGGGCTTCGGCTTCCGCTGCGGCTTCCTCGGCCTGCTGCACATGGAGATCACCCGCGAGCGCCTGGAACGCGAGTTCGGCCTCGACCTGATCTCCACCGCGCCCAACGTGATCTACCGCGTGGTCATGGAGGACGGCACCGAGCACATCGTCACCAACCCGTCGTTCTGGCCCGAGGGCAAGGTGCGCGAGACGCACGAGCCGATCACCAAGTGCACCGTGATCGCGCCGAGCGAGTTCGTCGGCACCATCATGGAGCTGTGCCAGGCGCGCCGCGGCGAGCTGCTGGGCATGGACTATCTGTCCGAGACCCGCGTGGAGATGCGCTACACGCTGCCCATGGCGGAGATCATCTTCGACTTCTTCGACTCGCTGAAGTCGCGCACCCGCGGCTACGCCTCGCTCGACTACGAGGAGGCCGGTGAACAGCAGGCCGACCTGGTCAAGGTGGACATCCTGCTGCAGGGTGAGGCCGTGGACGCGTTCTCGGCCATCGTGCACCGCGACGCGGCGCAGGCCTACGGGCACAAGATGACCACCAAGCTGCGCGAGCTGATTCCGCGGCAGCAGTTCGAGGTGCCGATCCAGGCGGCCATCGGCTCGAAGATCATTGCGCGTGAGAACATCCGGGCGATCCGCAAGGACGTGCTCGCCAAGTGCTACGGCGGTGACATCAGCCGTAAGCGCAAGCTGCTCGAGAAGCAG
Source organism: Nocardia sp. NPDC004582 (assembly GCF_053602115.1). Lineage (NCBI taxonomy): Bacteria > Bacillati > Actinomycetota > Actinomycetes > Mycobacteriales > Nocardiaceae > Nocardia > Nocardia sp. NPDC004582. The sequence goes on from NZ_JBSGCY010000105.1 coordinate 22,227, forward strand.
AAGGAAGGCAAGAAGCGCATGAAGACCATCGGTCGCGTGGATGTGCCGCAGGAAGCCTTCGTGGCGGCGCTGTCGACCGACTCGGCTTCGGACAAGAAGAAGTAGCCGACTCGCCGGGCTCCCTGTGCCCCGCTCCCGATGGGAGCGGGGCACAGTACTGGAGGGGGTTGGTGGTTCGATCCGACGCCCGTTCCCACAGGGGGAAGTGGACGGGTGTGAAAATCGGGTGGCCGGTCAAGCGCAAGGTTCGGTATGCAGGCCCAAAATGGGGCTTCCGTCCGGATTGGCAGGGTGACAAGCTATGTGGCACACCGTTGAGCGCACCATCTCCTACCTGGTGGATGTGACAGACCGGTTCTCCGGAAATAGGGTGTGAAACGAGTTTGGTCCGGTGGCCCGCAGTCGGCGCCGCCGGAGCCCTGAGATCGGAGCCAGCATGACACGTGATCTGCCCTTCGACGATGCTTCCGGCGCCGATGAGAACGACGGCGACGCCGCCTACCGCATTGCCAACGGTGTCGCGCGCGTGGCTCGGGGCGGCGCGTACGTCACGGGCGGCGCGCTCATCGCGGCCGGCGGCAGTCGCGGCGGATCGCCGGCGATCAACCACGACAGCAAGAACGTGGGCTGGTCGCAGGCCGAGGACCCGCAGCCGAACGTGCCCAGCCCGACCATCACCTTCCCGGACCTGACCACCGAGTCGCAGTCGCAGCACCACGCCGCCGTGGTCGCGCCGGTGAGTGGCGTCTTCGGCCCGCTCGGCGACTACCAGCACGGCACCGACGCCGGACTCTTCGAGTCCGGCCAGAACTCCGGCGGTGCGCCGAGTCATGCCGGCTTCCAGGGCCTCGGACTGCCCGACAACGACGCCGGCCTGTCGGTGTACACGCCGCACTCCAGCTGGAGTCTGCCGCTCGACGACAGTCTGCCCGCGGATTCCGAATCGGCGCACGACATTACGCAGCCACCCGTGTCCGAGGCGCAGCAGCCCGGCTTCGGAGTGGGCCGGCCCGACTTCGGTTTCCCCGGCGACGACGCGCACCTGTCCGGCCCCGACGGCCACGGCTTCGGTCCGGGCATGGGCGGCAGCGGTTTCGGGCCGGGCAGCGGTTTCGGTCCGGACCTGGGCGGTCATGGCTTCGGACCCGGCCATCACTTCGGAATCCCGGGTCACGCGGGCGGTTTCGACGGCATCGGGGTCAGCAGCGAGATCAGCGCCGCGGCCGCGGCGAAACTGTTCGTCCACACCGAATGGACCGTTGACGCGCACGTCGGAGCCGACGGCGTCTGGTTCCGCTCCGATCTGCGGATCGACACGACCGCCAGCGCGAAGGCCGAGGTGCACGCCACCAGCACCGTCGGGCAGCAGCTCGACGCGCACGCCCAGCAACCGGTGCCGCCGGTTTCGAAGACTCCCGCCGATAGCGCCGCGCCGGGCGCCACCACGCCCGCGACCCCGGGTGCCGCCGCGCCGAATTCCGCGCCGCAGACCGGGCAGCCGGGAACCGCGCATCCCGCCGGGGTGAATCCTGTTGCGGGACAGGGCCTGCCCGAGTCACCGTCGGGCAGCGGCCCCAGCGCCGGCGCGCCGGGCTCGACGTCGCCGGTCGCACCGGC
>NZ_JBSGCY010000106.1:0-23749 GCF_053602115.1 Nocardia sp. NPDC004582
CCCTCGGTCGCTGTAGGGCTTGCCGCGGCCGCCGCGCCGCGTCCGTCGCTGTCGCACCTGACCGGCACGGTCCAGAAGGCCACCCGCATCCGGCAGATCACCGCGGCCAAGACGCTCGAGTCGTTGCAGACCACCGCGCAGCTCACCCAGGTGCACGAGGTCGACATGACCAAGATCGCGTCCCTGCGCAACCGCGCCAAGGCCGCGTTCAAGCAGCGCGAGGGCGTGAACCTCACGTTCCTGCCGTTCTACGCCAAGGCCGTCATCGAGGCGCTGGCCGTGCACCCGAACATCAACGCCTCCTACAACTCCGAGACCAAGGAGATCACCTACCACTCGGTGGTCAACCTGGGTATCGCGGTCGACACCGAGCAGGGTCTGCTCTCGCCGATCATCCACAACGCCAACGACCTGTCGCTGGCCGGACTGGCGCGCGCCATCGCCGATATCGCCAACCGCGCCCGCAACGGCGGCCTCAAGCCGGACGAGCTGGCCAACGGCACCTTCACCATCACCAATATCGGCTCGAACGGCGCGCTGTTCGACACCCCGATCCTGGTGCCGCCGCAGGCCGCCGAGCTGGGTACCGGCGCGATCGTCAAGCGCCCCATGGTGATCAGCGACGACGGCAACGAGTTCATCGGCATCCGGTCGATGGCCTACCTGCCGCTCACCTACGACCACCGCCTCATCGACGGCGCCGACGCGGGTCGCTTCGTGACCACGATCAAGCACCGTCTGGAAGAGGCCGCGTTCGAGGGTGACCTGGGCCTGTAAGGCCGGAACGGAGACGGGTCGGGGGTTGGATCGGATGAAGATCGTGGTCGCCGGTTCGTCCGGACTGATCGGGACGGCACTCGTCGCGGCGCTGCGCCGCGACGGGCACGAGGTCACCCGCCTCGTACGCCGTCCCGTGCATGCCCGCGACGAATTCACCTGGGACCCCGTCCGTTCCAACCTGGACGAGCGCGCGCTGCGCGGTGCGGACGCCGTGGTGAACCTCTGCGGCGCGAGCATCGGGCGGCGGCGCTGGAACGGCAGCTACAAACAGGAGCTGCGCGACAGCCGCATCGTCCCCACCGACGTGATCTCCGCCGCGGTCGCCGCCGCGGGAGTGCCGACGCTGGTCAACGCCAGCGGCGCGCACTACTACGGCGGCGAGACCGGCGACCGGGTCGTCACCGAGACGTCCCCCGCCGGAACGGGTTTCCTGGCCCGGCTGTGCGCCGACTGGGAAGCCGCCACCGAACAGGCCGCCGACGCCGGGGTGCGGACCGTGCTGCTGCGCTCGGCGGTGGTGCTGGCGCGGCACGGCGGCATGCTCGGAATGCTGTACCCGCTCTACTATCTCGGGCTCGGCGGGCGGCTCGGCAGCGGGCGGCAGTACGTCCCGTGGATCTCGCTCGACGACGAGGTGGGGGCGATCGTGTACGCGCTCACCCACGAGAGCCTTTCCGGGCCGGTCAATATGTGCGGTCCCGCACCGGTCACCAATGCCGAGTTCACGCGGGCGCTGGGGCGGATCATGCATCGGCCGACGCCGTTGATGGTGCCCGCGTTCGCGTTGAAGCTCGCGGTCGGCGAGTTCGCCGACGAGGCGATTCTGCACGGGCCCAGGGCGATTCCCACCGCGCTGGAGGAAGCCGGGTACCAGTTCCAGCACCCGACCATCGGTGCCGCGCTGGCCGGGACGCTCGGACACTCGAGCTGACCGCGGATCGCCCACGGCTGAGCCCGAACACGGTCGGCTGCTGCCGGGCGCGGTGCACGTCACAGCAACCGCGCCGATACCGTGGGGGCGTGACCAATCAACCGTCCGACGTGGTGGTGCGCGACGCCCGCGAGAGCGATCTGCCGGACATCCTGGTGATCCACAACAACGCCATCGCCGAGACCACGGCCATCTGGGATACCGAACTCGCCGACATCCACGAGCGCGAGGCCTGGTTCGCGGCGCGGACCGGGGCGGGCCATCCGGTGCTGGTCGCCGAGATCGGCGGCAAGCTGGCCGGATACGCGAGTTACGGGCAGTTCCGGCCCAAGTCGGGCTATCGGTTCTCGGTCGAGAACTCGGTGTACGTATCAGATATATTCCATCGCCGCGGCGTGGCCACCGCGCTCATGCGGGCGCTGCTGGCGCGGGCGGAGAGCGGCGACGTGCACGCCATGATCGCGGCGATCGAGTCGAGTAACCGCACGTCGATCGCCCTGCACGAGAAATTCGGCTTCACCACCGTCGGGCAGATGCCCGAAGTCGGATACAAATTCGGCCGCTGGATGGACCTGACGCTCATGCAACGGACCTTCGGCGAAGGAGTAGCGTCGCCATCGTGAGCGAGAGCACTACGGCCACCGCACCGTTACCCCGCGCGGTGTCGGCTCGCTTCGACAGCACACCCCTCGCGGTCGAAGATCTGGGCCTGATCGACTATCAGCGAGCCTGGGAACTGCAGCGGTCCATCGCCGCCGAACGCGCCGAGGGCATCGGGCCGGACCGGCTGCTACTGCTGGAACACCCCTTCGTCTACACCGCCGGACGCCGCACCGAGCCGCAGGATCTGCCCATGGACGGCAGCCCGGTCATCGAGGTCGATCGCGGCGGGAAGATCACCTGGCACGGGCCTGGGCAACTGGTCGGCTACCCGATCGTGCGGCTGGCCGAACCGGTCGATGTGGTCGCCTATGTGCGCCGGCTCGAGGAAGCGCTGATCGCGGTGTGCGCGCGGCTGGGGCTGGAAACCGGTCGGGTGGAAGGCCGTTCGGGCGTGTGGGTCCCGGCGAACGAATTCCTGCCCGAGCGCAAGGTCGCGGCCATCGGCGTGCGCGTGCAACGCGGCGTCGCCCTGCACGGCATCGCGCTCAACTGCGACTCCAGCCTGGACGGTTTCGATGCGATCGTGCCGTGCGGTATTCGCGATGCCGGGGTCACCACCCTGAGCCGCGAACTCGGCCGCGACGTCACCGTCGCCGAGGTGCGGCCGCTGGTCGCCGACGCGATCGCGCGCGCCCTCGACGGCGAACTGACGGTGTCCGACCACACTGTCGCGCGCTGCGTGAAGACCGATCCGGAATGCCCAGAACCAGTCCCCGCGGTGCCCGATGACGTGCCCGTCAAGGCCGAATGACCACGAGCGTAGGGTGAATCAAGTGACTGCCGTCGATACCCCGACACCTAACGACCCGGCCGCACCCAACGGCCGCAAGCTGCTTCGCATCGAGGCCCGCAACGCCGAGACCCCGATCGAGCGCAAACCCTCGTGGATCCGCACCCGCGCGACCATGGGCCCCGAGTACACCGAACTCAAGGGCCTGGTGAAACGCGAAGGGCTGCACACGGTCTGCGAGGAAGCCGGGTGTCCCAACATCTTCGAATGCTGGGAGGACCGCGAGGCCACCTTCCTCATCGGCGGCGAGCAGTGCACGCGGCGCTGCGACTTCTGCCAGATCGACACCGGCAAACCCGCCGCCCTCGATCGCGACGAACCGCGGCGCGTGGCCGAGAGCGTGCAGGCCATGGGCTTGCGCTACTCGACCGTCACCGGTGTCGCGCGCGACGATCTGGAGGACGGCGGCGCCTGGCTGTACGCCGAGACCGTGCGCGCCATCAAGCGGCTCAACCCGCACACCGGCGTCGAACTGCTGATCCCCGACTTCAACGCGGTGCCCGAGCAGCTGGCCGAGGTGTTCGAGTCGCGGCCGGAGGTGCTCGCGCACAATCTGGAGACGGTGCCGCGCATCTTCAAGCGCATCCGCCCCGCGTTCCGCTACGAGCGGTCGCTGGCGGTCATCACCGCGGCCCGCGAGGCCGGCCTGGTCACCAAGTCCAACCTGATCCTGGGCATGGGCGAGACCCCGGAGGAAGTCACCCAGGGCCTGCGCGACCTGCACGAGGCGGGCTGCGACATCATCACCATCACCCAGTACCTGCGGCCCTCCCCGCGCCACCACCCGGTCGACCGGTGGGTGAAGCCGGAGGAGTTCGTCGAGCACTCCAAGGCCGCCGAGGAGATGGGCTTCGCCGGTGTGATGGCCGGTCCGCTGGTCCGGTCCTCGTACCGCGCGGGCCGGCTCTACGCCCAGGCCATGCGCCACCACGGCCGCGAGATCTCCCCGGAGATGGCGCACCTGGCCGAGGAGGGCAGCGCCGCGCAGGAGGCCACCAGCGTGCTGGCCCGTTTCGGCTCCTAACACGGACCGCCACCGCGGGGACGCGGACGTGAATGCCACGTGGCCTTCGCCGAAACGCCGGTAGACGAGTTATCCCGCGATTCGTGGACGGGAGCCCTCCGCTGGTGGGAAGCTCGAAGGACCGCAATGATCGACCCACGGAGCGAGCCATGGTCGAGCGAACGACGACAGCGCACGGTGTCAACGGGAAGGTGGTCGTGGCCGAACGGCCCGGCGATATCCGCAATGTGGTGCTGGTCGGGCACAGCGGGTCCGGGAAGACCACGCTGGTCGAGGCGCTCGCGGTGGCCGCCGGGGCGGTGCCCAGAGCCGGGCGGGTCGAGGACGGCACCAGCGTCTCCGACTACGACGACATCGAGCAGCGCCAACACCGGTCGGTGCAACTGTCGGTGGTGCCGATGGGATGGGAGAAGGTCAAGGTCAACCTGCTCGACACCCCCGGATACGCCGATTTCGTCGGGGAGCTCAGGGCCGGTCTGCGAGCAGCGGACGCGGCCCTTTTCATTCTCTCCGCGGCCGCCGGGGTGGAGGGCGTGAGCGGGCCGACGCTGGCGCTGTGGGAGGAATGCGCGAGTGTGGGCATGCCGCGCGCCATCGTGCTCACCCACCTGGACACCGCGCGAGCCGATTTCGAGGACATGACCGAGACCTGCCGGCAGATCCTCGGCGGCGGACGGTCGGAATCCATACTGCCGCTGCATCTTCCGGTGTACGGGCCCAAGAATCCCGACGGGCACCGGCCGGTGACCGGACTGATCGAACTGCTCACCGAGCACGTCTACGACTACTCGACCGGGGAGCGCGTCGAGACGCCCGCCTCCGAGGAACAGCGCGCACAGTTGGAGGAGGCGCGCAATCGGCTCATCGAGGGCATCATCGCCGAGAGCGAGGACGAGACCCTCATGGACCGCTACATCGGCGGGGAGGAGATCGACCTCGCCGCACTGGTCACCGACCTGGAGAAAGCGGTCGCACGCGGCAGTTTCCACCCGGTGCTGATCGCCGCTCCCCCACCCGAAGGCGCGCGTCAAGGACTGGGCACCGTCGAGATCCTCGACCTGATCACCCGCGGATTCCCCACGCCCGCGGAGCATCCGGTGTCCGCGACCGGCTCCGGCGGCAAGCCCGCCGCGCTGGCCTGCGATCCGGACGCGCCACTGGCCGCCGAGGTGATCCGCACCGCCTCCGACCCGTACGTGGGCCGGTTGTCGCTGGTGCGAGTGTTCTCGGGCACCCTGCACGCCGACGACACCGTGCACGTGTGCGGGCACGGCACGGGCGCGGACGGCGATCACGATGCCGACGACCGGGTCGGCGGGGTGTCGGCGCCGTTCGGGAAACAGCAGCGGCCACTGCCGCAGGCCATCGCCGGGGACATCGTGTGCGTGAGCAAACTCGCGCACGCCGAGACCGGGGATACGTTGTCCGCCAAGGACTCTCCGCTCATCATCGAACCGTGGGCGCTGCCCGATCCGCTGCTGCCGGTCGCGATCAAGGCGCACGGTAAAGCCGATGAGGACAAGCTCTCCCAAGGGTTGTCGCGACTGGTGGCCGAAGACCCCACGGTCCGGCTGGAACAGAATCCCGACACCCACCAATTGGTGCTGTGGTGCCTCGGCGAGGCGCATCGCGAAGTGGCTCTGGAACGGCTGCGGTCCCGGTTCGGCGTGCAGGTCGACGTCGTCGACCACAAGGTGGCGCTGCGCGAAACCTTCGCCACCCAGGCGTCCGGGCGCGGACGGCATGTGAAGCAGTCCGGCGGCCACGGGCAGTTCGCGGTCTGCGAGATCGAGGTGGCCCCGCTGCCCGAGGGCTCCGGCATCGAGTTCGTGGACAAGGTGGTGGGCGGAGTCGTTCCGCGCCAGTTCATTCCGTCGGTGGAGAAGGGCGTGCGCGCCCAGGCCCTGCGCGGGGTGGCGTCCGGATATCCGCTGGTCGATGTGCGGGTGACGCTGTTCGACGGCAAGGCGCACTCGGTGGATTCCTCCGACGCGGCCTTCCAGACCGCGGGCGGATTGGCCTTGCGGGAAGCCGCCGCCACCGCCCGCATCAGCGTGCTGGAACCCATCGCCGAAGTGCTGGTGGTGGTTTCGGACACCTATGTCGGCCCGGTGCTCGGCGATCTGTCGAGTCGCCGCGGGCGGGTCCTGGGCACCGAACCGGTCGGGCCGGGCCGCACCGCGATTCGGGCCGAAGTCCCCGAACTGGAGCTCAGCCGCTACGCCGTGGATCTGCGGTCACTGGCCCACGGCGCGGCGAGTTTCACCCGCGCCTACGCCCGCCACGAACCGATGCCGCACCAGCTGGCCGACAGCATGCGCGAACAGGCCAAAGCCGGCGGCCACGGCTGACGGTCAGGACTCCCCCGCGGCAGCGCCCGCGGGCAGGGGCAGCGCGGCCAGGGCCGTCATGAAGAAGTCGAGGCCGAAACCGTAGTGCTGATCGGCCTCACAGGAGGTCAGCGCGGCGGCGGCCTGCACGATCCGCGGATAACGCTGCCGCGGAAGGGTTTCCAGGCGCAGGCGCTTGCGGCGGATCATCTCGGCATTGTCATCGGCGGACTGCTGCGGGGCCCGGGCGCCGGGCTCGCCGAGCACCAGCATGACGGCGGTGCGCAGGACATTGCCGCAGACCGCGGCGGCCGGTTCGACGTCGAAGCCGTATTCGGTGAGGATCTCGAGCGCGGTCTCGGTGGCGTCGAGGAATCCGGGGCTCGGGTCCTTGTCGGCGGCCACCTGGAACAGCGTCACCAGGGCGCGGTGCCGGCGCAGCATCGCCACCAGCGATTCGACCAGGACACGGAACTGGTCCAGGAGCGGACGCGACCGGTCGCGGGTGGTGTCGACCTGTTCCCACAGTCGGTCGACGACGCCGGCCAGCAGTTCGTCCTTGTTCTTGAAATGCCAGTACAGCGCCATCGGGGTGACGCCCAGTTCCTGGGCCAGGCGCCGGATGGTGAGCGCGTCGAGGCCCTCGGCGTCGGCCAGCGCGATCGCGCCGTCGGCGACGGTCTCCCGGCTCAATCGGTTCTCCGCTTTTGCCACTTGACAAATATACAACGTACAGGCTTTCCTGTACCACGTACATGTACAACGTATGCGAATGCTGTACAGGAACAAGGCATAGGAGTTGCGGTGCCACTACTGCCCCGCCGCTGGTGGGCCCTGATCGGGGTTTCCCTGGCGACCTTCATGACATTTCTCGACAACAACGTGGTCAACGTCGCGCTGCCATCCATCCAGAGCGACCTGGGCCTGTCCATCTCGGGCCTGGAATGGGTGGTCAGCAGCTACATCCTGGTCTTCGCCGGGCTCATGCTGGCCGGTGGACGACTCGCCGACCTGTTCGGCCGCCGCCGGATGTTCCTCGGCGGCCTGGCCGTGTTCACCCTCGCCTCACTACTGGCCGGACTCGCCGACAGCCCGGCCATGCTCATCGCGGCCCGCGTCCTGCAGGGCGTCGGCGCGGCCGCCGCGATCCCCCCGACCCTCGCCATCATCGCCGGACTGTTCCCCGACGACACCGAACGCGCCAAGGCGGTCGGCGTGTGGAGTGCCATCGGCGCACTCGCGCTGGCGCTGGGGCCGTTCACCGGCGGCGTGCTCAGCCAGCACGTCGACTGGAGCTGGATCTTCCTGATCAACGTGCCCTTCGGCGTCCTCACCTTCGCGCTCACCGCGCTGACCCTCGACGAGACCCGCGAACGGGTGCGGCACCGGCTCGACCTGCCCGGGCTCGCGACCTCGGCCATCGCGCTGTTCGCGATCACCTACGCGCTGATCGAAGGACACAACCGCGGCTGGACCTCGACGCTGATCGTGGGCTGCTTCGCGGTCGGCGCGGCCGCGCTCGCGGCGTTCGTCGCCATCGAAACGCGCCGGCCGGACCCGATGGTGGATATGTCGATGTTCCGCTCGCGCGCCTTCAGCGGCGGCATCGCCGTGATGATGCTGTGGGGATTCGGGGTGATGGGCATCTACTTCTTCACCGCGATGTATCTGCAGAACGTGCTCGGTTTCTCGCCCACCGCGGCGGGGGCGGCGTTCATTCCGATGGCGGTCGCCATGGTGCTGGTGTCACCGCTCGCCCCGCTGGCCGCGCGCCGGCTGGGCACCAATGTCACCGTGGCGCTGGGCGTTGCGGGCATCGTCGGTGCGCTGCTGGATATTTCGACGATCGGCGAGCACGGGCACATTCTCGATCTGATGCCGGCCTTCATCGGCTTCGGCATCGGCTCGGGCCTGCTCATGACGCCGTTGAACACGGCGATCATGGATCGGATGCCGCCCGCCGTCGCGGGCGCGGCGGGCGCGGTGGTGAATGCGAGCCGGGAGATCTCGGCGCTGCTGGGCGTCACCATCGTCGGTGCGATCCTCACCACTCGCGCGGCGACCGTGGCCGGGCAGGGCGCGGCTCCGATGCACGCCTTCCTCGAGGGGTACCGGCTCGCGATCGTCGTCGCGGGCGTCATTGTCGCCGTGGGTATTCCGCTGGCGCTGATCACCCTGCGGACCCCGCGTGAGCAGGCACCCGCGGCGGCGGCCCCCGAACCGATCGGGGCGGCGGTCTGACACCGCGAGCGCCGCATCGGCCGGAAGGACTCCGGCCGATGCGGCGGCTCCGGCCGACAAGCACTCGCGCCGAGCGCGATTCGGGCCGCACGGCACCGACCGGTCGCGTCAGTGTCCATCCCGTCGCGAACCGGGCGTACCCGGCGATTAAGCTGGACCGCATGGCAGCAGGCAAGGGCGGTAATCCGTCGAAGGAAGCGAAGGCCGCGGCGAAGGCGGCGCGCAAGCAGGCGTCGAAGGACCGTCGCAAGCAGCTCTGGCAGGCGTTCCAGATGCAGCGCAAGGAAGACAAGCTGCTGCTGCCGCTGATGATCGGCGCCCTGGTCGGCGTGACGGTGCTGTTCCTGGTGATCGGCCTGATCTTCGGTCTGCAGTGGTTCCTGCTGCCGATCGGCCTGGTGCTGGGCGTGCTGGCCGCGTTCATCATCTTCGGCCGCCGGGTGCAGAAGAACGTGTACGCCAAGGCCGAGGGCCAGGCCGGCGCGGCCGCCTGGGTGCTGGACAACCTGCAGGGCAAGTGGCGGGTCACCCCGGGTGTCGCGGCCACCACCCAGCTCGACGCGGTGCACCGCGTGGTCGGCCTGCCCGGTGTGGTGCTGGTCGCCGAGGGCTCGCCGCAGCGCGTGAAGTCGCTTCTGGCACAGGAGAAGAAGAAGGTGTCGCGCCTGGTCGGCGACACCCCGATCTACGACATCGTGATCGGCAACGAGGAGGGTCAGGTTCCGCTCAAGGAGCTGGAACGCTACCTCCGCAAGCTGCCGCGCAATATCGACGCGGCGCGCATGGACAACATCGAGGGCCGCCTGTCCGCCCTCGCCACCCGAGGCGGCCCCGCCCTGCCCAAGGGTCCGCTCCCCAACGGCGCGAAGATGCGCGGCGTCCAGCGCTCGATCCGCCGCCGCTGATCAACCTTTTCGCCGAGTGGCACATGGTGGCGGGGAAATCGGACGAATCCCCTCCAGGGTGTGCCGCTCGGCGGGGGTCAGCGGACGTGGCGGGAGAGGAAGCCGATCACGTCGGGGGTGACGGTGCGCCAGTACTCCTCGGTGTGGGTGCCGGGGGTGATCAGGCCGACTTCGGGGCGGGCGGTGGCGATGAAGCGGCGGCAGCCCTCGATGAAGCGGTCGCGGTCGCCGCACCACAGGCCGACGGGGGCCGGGCCGAGCTTGTCGAGGTTGCGTAGCGGGTCGAGGGCCGCCCACTGGTCGGCATTGATGAACGCGTTCCGTTTGGCCATTTCGGTCCATGAGGTGAGCAGGCCTGGCGACATGGTGGCTACCGCGTTCACCGGGCGGTTCTGCTCGGCGCGGCGACGCGCGTAGACCAGCGCGCCGAAGCCGCCCATGGAGGTTCCGGTGCAGGCGAAGGGCTGTCCGTCCTTGCCCGCGAGGCGGCGCTGCGCGAGCCAGCCGGGGACCTCGTCGAGCAGCATGGTCATCGGGTCGTCGCCGGTGCCGTGGTCGTGCCAGTAGTTGTCGCCGCCGTCGAGGGCGACGAAACCGAAGGCCGGGGTGACGCGGGTGGCCACCGCGGCGGCCAGCAGGTCGGCGATATTGCCGACGGCGGCGGTGCGGGCGGTGCCGTGCAGGCCGTGCAGCAGCAGCGAGATCGGGATGTTCTCGGCGGAGACGCCGGGCGGCAGGATCGTGACCAGGTCGACCTCGCAGCGGCGGGCCTTGGAGTAGACGCGCTCGGTGCTGATGATCGGGCTGAGACCCATCGCCGTCTGGCCGATGTCCTCGGCGTGCTGGGTGCGCTGGACGCCGTCGGATTCGGTGGCGGCGTTGACGCCCGCGGCGACCGCGGCACCCGCCGCGGCCAAACCGACCAGCCCGGTGGTCGCGAGCAGAGACCGCCGGCTCAGGGTCCGCGCGGCCGCCCGGTAGTCCTCGAGCATCGATCCCTCCATCGGCACAGCAACAGCTACCGCCCGGACGACGGCCAGGTGGCTGCATCAGGGCAAATCGCCGCCACCATACCGATCGAAAGCAAACAGCGGTGAACATTTGGCAACGCCTCGCAACACATTGCACCAACAGCATCGCAGGTAACGCGGCTGATCCCCGCCGACTCGGCGCGGCGTGATGTGTTCGAATCGCGCCGAGCACAAAACTGTGACCGGAGGCGGTGGGATCCGTGACCGGGCCGTGAACGCGGGTGACCGCGCGGGGTCAGCGGCTGTAGACGAGGGCGGTGCCGGTGGCGCGGTCGTGCATGCCGCGGCCGTCGCTGTCGGTGAACAGCGCGGGGATGACGAACAGCAGGATGAGCTGGCGGGCCAGCGCCCGGATGAAACCGACCGGCGCGTCGGCGTCCACGCGGCTGACCTTGATCTTCAGGAAGTACTGCCCCGGCGTGAAACCGAACAGCGTGACCGCGATGATCCCGAGCACGAACCACACCACCAGTGTCGGCGTCGACAGCGCCTGGGTGATGACCTCGAAATGCGAGGGCGGCTGCTGCCCCTGCGGGATGGTCATCTTCGACAGGATCTTGTCCGCGTCCGGTCGCACGATGATGGCGGCCAGGCCCATGGAGATGAACCAGTCCACGAGTACGGCCAGCACGCGGCGGGTGAAGGGGGCGAGCGCGCCGGGGCCGGAAGCGGGGAGGCCGAGTTCCTTGCCCTGGTAGTCACCGAGCGGGTTGTCTCCGGACTCGGCGTTCGGTCCGGACAGCCATGAGCCGGTGATGCGTGCCATGGGCCCAGCTTATGCGCCGCCCGTGGGCGGGTCGCCGACGCCCGTCGATCGGCGGATGAGACGGGAACCGTATATGTTGTCAGCCGGTGTCCGGCGGTTGCGGCAATTGTTCGGCGACCCCGGTTGCCAGGTGGATGCCCGGCGGTGAGGATTGTCACGATGACCGGGCCGGACGCGGTAAGGCCCCTAACTTTTCAGAGTCTTAACAGCCCGTTCTGCCAGGTCGGTGGCAGGATATCGGTGCTGGTCGAGCATTGCTCGGCGACCGCTGCGGCGTCCACGCGAACCCGGGGGCACCGCCGAACCCCCGGCCAGCAGTGCGTGTAACACTGGCGAAACACAGCCTTGATTGCAGGGAAACACCGCATCCATACCGTGTGGTCGCGACGAACCCATGCAGTCACCACTGGCTGGGAACCGATCCGTAAGGAGTACTAAGTGGCGTTCAGCACGGCCGACGAGGTCATCAAGTACATCAAGGAGGAGGAGCTCGAATACGTCGATATTCGCTTCACCGACCTCCCCGGTGTGCAGCAGCACTTCTCGATCCCGGCGAAGGCGTTCACCGCTGATCTCGCCGAAGAGGGCCTGGCGTTCGACGGTTCGTCCGTCCGCGGGTTCCAGTCGATCGACGAGTCGGACATGCTGCTGCTGCCCGACTTCAGCACCGCGCGGGTCGACCCCTTCCGTGCTGCGAAGACGCTGAACATGAACTTCTTCGTGCACGACCCGTTCACCCGTGAGGCGTACTCCCGCGACCCGCGCAACGTCGCCCGCAAGGCCGAGGAGTACTTGGCCGCGACCGGTATCGCCGACACCTGCTACTTCGGTGCCGAGGCCGAGTTCTACATCTTCGACTCGATCCGCTACGACTCGGCGATGAACGGCTCGTTCTACGAGATCGACTCGGTGTCGGGTTCCTGGAACACCGGCGCGGAGTACAACGCCGACGGCACCCCGAACCGTGGCTACAAGGTTCGCAACAAGGGTGGCTACTTCCCCGTCGCGCCGTACGACCACTACGTCGACCTGCGCGACAAGATCTCGACCAACCTGCAGAACGCGGGCTTCGAGCTGGAGCGCGGCCACCACGAGGTCGGCACCGCCGGTCAGGCCGAGATCAACTACCGCTTCAACACCCTGCTGGGCGCCGCTGACGACCTGCAGCTGTTCAAGTACATCGTGAAGAACACCGCGTGGCAGGAGGGTAAGACCGTTACCTTCATGCCGAAGCCGCTGTTCGGCGACAACGGTTCGGGTATGCACGCCCACCAGTCGCTGTGGAAGGACGGCAAGCCGCTGTTCCACGACGAGGCCGGCTACGCGGGCCTGTCGGACCTGGCGCGTCACTACATCGGCGGCATCCTGCACCACGCCCCGTCGCTGCTGGCGTTCACCAACCCGACCGTGAACTCGTACCACCGTCTGGTGCCGGGCTACGAGGCCCCCATCAACCTGGTGTACTCGCAGCGCAACCGTTCGGCCGCGATCCGTATCCCGATCACCGGCTCGAACCCGAAGGCCAAGCGCATCGAGTTCCGCGCGCCCGACTCCTCGGGTAACCCGTACCTGGCCTTCGCCGCCATGATGATGGCCGGCCTGGACGGCATCAAGAAGAAGATCGAGCCGATGGCTCCGGTCGACAAGGACCTCTACGAGCTCCCGCCGGAGGAGGCCAAGAACATCCCGCAGGCCCCCACCTCGCTGGCGTCGGTCATCGACCGCCTCGAGGCCGACCACGACTACCTCACCGAGGGTGGCGTGTTCACCGAGGACCTGATCGAGACCTGGATCAACATCAAGCGTGAGCAGGAGATCGCCCCGGTCAACCTGCGCCCGCACCCCTACGAGTTCGAGCTGTACTACGACGTCTAAGTCGAAGTAGCGCAAGCGCTCTGCGAAGCCCCATCCGCCTCGGCGGGTGGGGCTTCGGTGTTTTCGGGGGTAGGATGGTTGCGCGAGAGTTACTGGGGTGCAACGGCGTTCGCGGTGGTCCAGTCGGGGTCCCGGTGGGTGGGGATGGGTGGTCGGTGGGTGGGAAGGCCGGTGGGTAACGGTGCGGGGTAGGCGTAAGCACCCCTAGCGTCGCGGCCGTGAACATCAAACGATTTGCACGACTTCGGATTTCAATGCTTGTTGTGACCGCTGCGGCGGGGGCGCTGCTCGGGGGCGGGGTGCCGGTGGTGGCTGTGGCCGCGCCGCCGGTGATGCGTGCCGAGGCGACTCGGATCACGTTGCAGGGGGCGGTGAATGTGCGGGATGTCGGGGGGTATGTGACCTATACAGGGGATTCGACCAAGTCGGGGAAGGTGATTCGGGCGGATGCGCTCGGGAAGCTGACCGATGGTGATGTGCAGCAGTTGGGGGCGTTGGGTATCAAGACGGTGATCGACTTACGGACGCAGGCCGAGGTGGGGGCGCAGGGGGCGGATCGGGCGATCCCGGGGGCGACCGCGGTGTCGCGGCCGATCAGTGATGGGGGGATGTATTTGAAGATGGTGCAGGCGATCGGGTCGAAGGATCCGGTGGTGCAGCAGGCGGCGCTGGGTGACGGCAAGGCCGAGCAGATGATGCGGGATATGTATCAGAGCTTCCTGGCGCCGGATTCGATGGCGCAGTTCGGGCAGACGATCAAGGACATCGCGGCCTCCGGCGGCGCGACGCTGTATCACTGCACCGCGGGCAAGGACCGGACCGGGTGGATGACCTATGTGCTGCTGCGCGCGGTGGGTGTGCCGGAAAGTGTTGCGCGCCAGGATTATCTGCTGTCGAACCAGTACCGGTCGGCGGCGGACGCCGCGCAGCGGGCGCAGTTGAAGCAGGCGGGCATCATGCAGAACCCGGATCTGCTGATCCCGTTGCAGGTTGTCAGCGATGAGTATTTGAACAACGCGATCGACAAGATGAATGAGCAGTTCGGTGATTTCGGCAAGTTCCTCACCAAGGGACTCGGCATCGACGCCGCCACCGTCGTGAAGCTGCACAAAACCCTGGTGGGCTGACCTCCCATCGTCCGGGCCCCGTCGTACCGCGTGCGGCGGGGCTCCGCCCTGTCATGGCGTCAGAAGCCGAAACTGCCTGTGGCGGGTGCGGTGTCGCAGGCGGGGTTGGACGGTTCCGGGTCGGGAGTGCTGCCGGCGGGCGCGGGGAGGACCGTGACCGTCATGCTCGTCGAGCTCAGGCCCTGCTTGGCCGTGATCGTGTGCGGACCGGTTCCGACGGGGAGCCATTCGATCCAGGTGTACTGCTCGAACGGAGAATTCCCGCCGGCGCCGGGGGTGACCGTGCCGATGCATCGACCGTTGTCGTACACCTGAGCACTGGGGGTGCCGCTGCCGGATTTGGTGAGGTACACGGCGAACCAGGTGGTCTTGCCCGCCACCGGTCCCGGGGTGTCGGCGGTGCCGGGTGCGCGGCTGATCGAGAGGACGGCCGCGTTCGCCGATGGCGAGGCCAGGGTGACGCACGCCGCGATCACCGCCACTCCCTGTGCGCCACAGAGGATTCGACGCGCCAGACGATTCTTCACCCGCATTGTTCCGCTCCTGCTCACCGACCCGGGGATTCGTGTCAGGCGAACAGTAGCGTCGGCCCATAATGAAGCATTGTCGTTTCAAAAAGGCCGGGTGCCCCGAGTTTCAGGGTCGCGATGGCCGGGCGCTCAGCAGCGAGAGATCGAGCGCCATGGTCTCGGCCCAGCCGGTGGCCCGCAGCTCGGCGGGGGCTCCGACACCGAGCGCCTCGTGCAGCCCGCGCGCCGCCGAACGGGCCAGGTCCTCGAAGTCCGCGCGGGTGATGGGCCAGCGCAGGGTGCGGCGCCAGTTCTCGATCTCGCGTTGCAGGGTGGGGGCGGTCCAGCCGAGGTCGCGCAGCAGTTGGGCGGCGGCCTCCGAAATCGGCTCGGGCAGATAGTAATTACCGGTGAGTTCGGCGGAGAGATTGATGTCGAACTGCTGGAATTGCACGTACCGGTTGCCGGTGGCGACGAGGGTGAGGGTGGCGCGGGAGGGTAGTCCCGCCAGAAACGTGGCCAGCCTGCGTGCGAACACGTCCCAGTCCATCGTGACAACTTGTTCGCGCTGGCCCTGGATGCCCATCCCGGCCGATCATACGCCGTCCAGCCGGCACCCAGGGCCAAAAACCGTGCCGCTCAGTCTGATCAGCCGAGGAAAGAAAACCGGGCGAGCGAAAGGTGATGAGTCATCAGCGCCGACCCGCCATATCGGCTCGAGCCTCCGGTTCCGCTGCCGGCGGCCGAGCAGCGCCGACGGCCTCCGCCGAGGCCGAGAACGCCACGGTGACAGCACAAATCGCCAGCAGAATCACCGTCAGGTACAGCGAGTCGGTCAATGCCGAGGCATACGGCCCCTTGATCGCATCCGGCAGCGGACCCGCTTCTCCGGCGGACGCGGGCAGCGCGTGTGCCGCCAGCCGCGCGGTGAGCAGTGCGCCGATCGCCGCGCTTCCGAGCACCGACCCGACCTGGCGGGTGGTGTTGTAGATCCCCGAGGCCGCCCCCATCTGGTGCAGCGGCAGACTCCGCAGCGCGGTCGCGGGCAGCGGCGCCCAGATACACGAGCTGCCGATGCCGCAGACCGCCGACATGACGCACATCAGCGGGATCGACCCGTCCGGGGTGGCGAGTCCGATGAACCACAGCACCGCGGCCGTGAACAGGGCGAAGCCGAAGGTGAGCAAATAGCGCGGCGGCACCTTGTCCGACAGCTTGCCGACGACCGGCGACAGGACGGCGGACACCACCGCCATCGGGGCGAAGACCAAGGCCGCCGCGGTCGGTGCGAGCTCGCGGACCGCTTGCAGGTAGAAGTACGACGGCACCATCTGCGCGGTCATCGCCGCCCCCAGCGCTCCGGTGGCCGCGGTGCCGAGCGAGAAGTTGCGGTTCCGGAACAGGCTCAACGGCACCAGCGGTTCGGCCGTGGTGCGCCCCTGGTAGATCAGGAACAGGGCGAGGACGACGATCCCGCCGGCGATCACGCCCCACACCCAGCCCGCCCAGTGGTAGGTGTTGCCTTCCTGAATGCCGAATACCAACGCCGACATGCCGATCGCGACGGCGATCATCCCGGGAATGTCGAAGCGGTGGTCGTTCGTCGGCAGTGCCGGGACCAGCCATGCGCCCAGGGCGAGCGCGATCACACCGATCGGCAGGTTGACGTAGAAGATCCACTGCCATCCGCCGTGGTCGACGAGTACGCCGCCCAGGATCGGCCCGACGAGGGTGGCGATGCCCGCGACGCCACCCCACACCCCCATGGCCGCACCGCGCTTGTCCCACGGGAAGATTCGCCCGATCACCGCCATGGTCTGCGGTGCGATCAAGGCCGCGCCGAGTCCCTGGACGGCGCGGGCGGCGATCAGTGAGCCGATGCCGCCCGCCAGCCCGCACCACAGCGAGGCCAGTGTGAACACCGAAAGTCCGCCCAGGTACAGGTATTTCGGTCCGAAGCGGTCGCCGAGGCGGCCGGTGACGAGCAACGGTACCGCGAAGGTGAGCAGGTAGGCGCTGGTTACCCAGATCACCTGGGACATGTCGGTGTGCAGGCCGCGCATGATCGCCGGGTTCGCCACGGCCACGATGGTCATGTCCAGCAGGATCATGAAGTAGCCGGCGCAGAGAGCTCCCAACGCGCCCCACGGATTTCGTTCCGTCGCCACGGGACATCCCCCATTTCTTTGTTGATCGACACAGAAATAGGTAGCAGTGGGCCGGAAGTCGCGTCAAGAGATATCTTTAACGGACAACACAGAATTCATCGGGAAGGCAGGTGGAGGATGGGCGAACGTGGCCGGCCCCGCGGCTTCGACCGCGACGCGGTACTCCGGCAGGCGATGATCACGTTCTGGCGCAAGGGATTCGAGGGCACCTCGATGACCGACCTCACCGCCGCCATGGGGATCGCCTCGCCGAGTATCTACGCCTGCTTCGGCTCGAAGGAGCAGCTCTTCCGCGAGGCCGTCGGACTCTACGACACGACCGCCGGCGAACCCGCGCGCCTCGCGCTCGACCGCGCCCCCGATGCTCGCGCCGGCGTCCACGAACTACTGTCCGCCAGCGCCGGTTTCTTCACCGATCCCGCGACGCCGCCCGGATGCATGGTCACCTTGGCCGCCACCCAGCCCGCGACGAGTCCCGACATCCAGGTTTTCCTGGCCGATCTGCGGCGCGGCCTGCACACCGCGATCGAGGCCCGCCTGCGACGCGCGATGGACGAGGGTGACCTGTCCGGCGAGGCGGCCGTCGAGTCGATGGCCGCGTTCTACACGACCGTCCACCAAGGCATGTCCATCCAGGCCCGCGACGGGGCCACCCGCGCGGACCTGGAAGCGGTCGCCACGGCCGCCATGGCGGCCTGGGAACCCTTGGCGGTTGTCACATCTCCGGGGCCGCGTCCGTCCAAGAGGTGACCGGCCGCACCGGCCGGGATCATTCAATCGAGGAGTACGCATGAGCGCCGGAGCCGGCGAATCGCCACGATCGAAGGAGTTGACGGTCTTGTTCTCGGAATCCTCCAGCAGCCCTGATCATTTCGAGGTGCGGGCGGTCGGGCGGGTGCGGTCGGCGCTCACCGATCGCACCGGTGCGCCGCGACAGCCCGATGAGGACGCGCCGCCCGCCGAGGTGGTGCTGGCCCCCGAATTCGCCGCCGCGGCGGCCGATCTTCGGCCCGGTATGCGCGTGGTGCTGCTGACCTGGTTGCATGCGGGGAGCCGGGAGGTGCTCGCGGTGCATCCGCGTGGGGATCGGTCGCGCCCGGCCACGGGCGTGTTCGCGACTCGCTCTCCGGACCGGCCCAATCCGATCGGTCTGCACGAGGTGACGCTGACCGCGGTGTCGCCGGGGGTGTTGGGGGTGGCCGGGTTGGAGGCGATCGACGGGACGCCGATTCTCGATATCAAGCCGGTGCTGGGCGCGGTCGAAACCCGCTGACCGGCCCGGATGGGAGGGGCGGGCGGCCGCCGGGAGTAGGTTGAGTGCCATGGCGGCACCCAGGCATCCGGTCCCGGCGGTCGGCACGCAGCGGCTGGCGGCGGCGTGTCAGGCCGAGGTGCCCGCGTTGACCAAGCAGTTGATGGCGGCGATCTTCACCGACAACCCGGGCTGGACGGATTACACGGCGGTGCCGCGGGCGGATCTGCGGGACGGGTGCCGGCGGTATCTGACCCGGATTCTGGATCTGCTGGGCGGTTCGGCGCCGAATCCGGACGGCGACGATGTGGCCGCGGCCATCGGCAGGCGGCGCGCCGAGCAGGGGGTGCCCCTGGAGGCGATGTTGCGGACGTTCCGGCTCGGCGGCCAGATCGTGTGGGAAGCGTTGCTGGACAAGGCCGATGACATCGGGTCGGCGGAGACGCGGCAGGTGGGTTCGGCCATGTGGGCG
Organism: Nocardia sp. NPDC004582; assembly: GCF_053602115.1. Taxonomy (NCBI): domain Bacteria; kingdom Bacillati; phylum Actinomycetota; class Actinomycetes; order Mycobacteriales; family Nocardiaceae; genus Nocardia; species Nocardia sp. NPDC004582. The sequence continues at coordinate 18,865 of NZ_JBSGCY010000106.1, forward strand.
GTGGTGGACGGCATGTCGTCGGCGCTGGTGACCTCCTACCGCAATACCGAGCTGGATCGGGTGCGCAGCGATGAACGGCGCCGGCATTCGCTGATCGAGGATCTGCTCGCCGGGCGCGCCCATGACGCCACCTTCGCGGCGCGGGCCGGGCGGGAATTGAATCTGCCCGCGCACGGCGCGTATCTCGTGGTGGTGGCGCGTGGTGAGGGCGGGCCGCGGCTGCACATGGGCGCGGAGGCGGCGCTGGGGGTTTCGGGGGTGCGCTCGGTGTGGCATGAGCGGGTGGATTCGACGGTCGGGCTGGTGTCGCTGGAGCATCGGGACAGTTCGGTTGTGCTGCAACAGCTTCGGCCGTTGATCCGGGGCCGGGCGGGCGTCTCCCCCGCGGTGGCCGGGCTGGCGGGCATCGATACCGCGCACGGGCTGGCGGTGCTGGCGCTGGAGACCGTGCCGGGGGACGCGGCGGGGCTGCTGGTCTCGCTGGACGAGCGTTATCCGGAGGCGCTGCTGCTGCGCTCCCCGGATCTGACCGATCTCTTGGTCGCTCGGACCCTCGGTCCGGTCCTGGAATTACCGCCGAAGGAACGCGACATTCTGCTGCGGACTTTGGCCGTCTGGCTGGCCGAGAACTGCTCGGCGGCCAATGCCGCACCCCGATTGCACTGCCATCGGAACACGGTCATCAACCGGTTGCAGCGCATCACCGCACTGCTCGGCCGACCCTTGGAAGGCCAGCGCGCCTACCTGGAACTTTCCCTCGCGCTGGCCGCGCTGGAGCTGCCCGGGACCGCGCGCGGCTGAGCCGCCGAAAGCACGCTACTCACGGGTACAAATTGGGCTCTGCGCCCAATCAAGTACAACGATATATGGGCTTCGAGTGCATTGATTGTGCAAATGGGGACCGACAGACTCGTTCGCAATGACTCGCATCACAACCGATGGCGGGTCGAGCTATCGAGAACGAGGAGCACCACGAGTGCCGGAATTCGATCTTCTGGTGATCGGTGGCGGTCCCGGCGGGTACGTCGCCGCCATCCGCGCCGCTCAGCGAGGCCTCACCGTCGGCCTGGTCGAGAAGGAACGCCCGGGCGGCGTCTGCCTGAACTGGGGCTGCATCCCGACCAAGGCGATGCTGCGCTCGGCCGAGGTCTTCCACACCATCGCGCACGCCGCCGAGTTCGGCATCTACGCCGACAACCTGCGTTTCGACTACGCCGCGGTGCGCCAGCGCAAGGACGGCATCGTCAAGGAACTGACCGACGGTGTCGCGGGCCTGCTCAAGGCCAATGGCGTCACCGTCATCGAAGGCCACGCCCGGTTCACCGGCGCCACGACCGTCGAGGTCGTCGAGGCCGGTCCGTCGCCGATCTTCGACGGCGGCCCGCGCTATGCCGCCGCCCCGACCGCGAAGGCCGTCCGCACGGTCAGCGCCACGGACGTCATCGTAGCGACCGGTTCGGTGCCGGCCGTGCTGCCGATCCCGGGCGCGGACCTGCCCGGCGTGATCACCTCCGACGGCGCGTTCGGTCTCACCGAGGTGCCGAAGCGCCTGGTCGTGATCGGCGGCAGCGCGGTGGGTGCGGAGTGGGCCAACCTGTTCCACGAGTTCGGCGCGGACGTCACCGTGGTGGAGATGCAGGATCGCCTGGTTCCGTTGGAAGACAAGGAGATCGGCACCGCGCTGGTCCGTTCGTTCACCAAGCGCGGCATCAAGGTGCTGACCGGTGCGACCGTCACCGCGATCGCCGAGGGCAACGCGGGTCTGACCGTCACGGTCGGCGGCGCGAAGCCGCAGGAGCTGCCCGCGGACGTGGTGCTGGTCGGCGTCGGCCGCCGCCCCAATACCGCCGGGCTGGGCCTGGAGGCCGCCGGAATCGCCACCGACGCACGGGGTTTCATCCCGGTCGACGAGCACCTGCGCACCGGCGTCGAGCACGTCTACGCGATCGGCGATGTCACCGGTAAGGCGCTGCTCGCGCATGTGGCATCGCATCAGGGCCTGGTCGCCGCCGACACCATCGCCGGTCACGCCGCACACATCGACTACAACGTGATCCCGGCCGCGACCTTCACGCATCCGGAGATCGCGAGCGTCGGCCTCACCGAGGACGCCGCCAAGGCCGCGGGCCACGACATCGTGGCCGCCAAGTTCCCGTTCGCGGCGCTGGGCCGGGCCAAGTCCTTCGGCGATCAGGAGGGCTTCCTGAAGATCGTCGCGGGCAAGCGGCACGGCGAAGTGCTGGGTGTGCACATCATCGGCCCGTCGGCCAGCGATCTGATCACCGAAGGGGCCCTGGCGATCTCGTTGGAGGCGACCCTCGACGAGCTGGCCGAGACCATTCACGCCCACCCCACCCTCGGCGAGATCGGTATGGAGGCCGCCCTGGTCGGGCTGGGCCTGCCGATTCACGTCGCGCCGCCCCGGAAGCGTTGAGGAGTTCCGTCATGACCACGACCACTGCGGCGAAGCCGACCGCGACCACCGCCGCGTCGCGCAAGCCGGCGCGCAAGGCCACCCGTCCGGCCGATACGACCGCGGACGCAGCCGTATCGAACACCGAAACCCCGCTCGGTGGAGCCGATTTCGGCGGCACGGACGCCGCGACCCTGCGCGAGCTGTACAGCGAGATGCTGTTCATCCGCCGCTTCGAGGAGCGCACCGCGCAGGCGTACCAGCAGGCCAAGATCGGCGGCTACTGCCACCTGAACCTGGGTGAGGAAGCCACCGTCGTCGGTGTCGGCCGCGCCATGCGTCCCACCGACTACCTGTTCACCAACTACCGCGAGCACGGCTACGCGCTGGCCAAGGGCATCGAGCCCGGCCGCGTGATGGCCGAGCTGTACGGCCGCTCCACCGGCACCTCCAAGGGCTGGGGCGGGTCGATGCACATGTACGACACCGCGACCCGGCTGCTGGGCGGTTACGCCATCGTGGGCGGCCAGGTGCCGCTGGCGATCGGCGCGGCGCTGGCCATCGACTACCGCGGCGGCGATGACGTGGTGGTGTGCCAGATGGGTGAGGGCACCACGAACATCGGCGCGTTCCACGAGTCGCTGAACATCGCGGCGCTGTGGAATCTGCCCGTGGTGTTCCTGGTGATCAACAACCAGACCGGTATGGGCACCACCGTCGAGAAGTCCTCCGCCGAACCGGATCTGTGGAAGCGCGCCTCCTCCTACCGCATGCGCGGTGAGCGGGTGGACGGCACCGATGTGCTGGCCGTGCGCGAGGTGGCCGCCGATCTCATCGAGACCGCCCGCCGTGAGGGCAAGCCCGCGCTGCTCGAGGCCGTCTCCTACCGGCTCAAGGGGCATTCGGTGGTCGACCCGGCCAAGTACCGCGCCGAGGACGCCGTCTCCACCGCCGTCGCGCACGACCCGATCGTGTTGTGGCACCACCGTCTTCTCGAAGCCGGTGTGCTGAGCGAGGAGTCGGCCGCCGCCATCGAGGCCGAGGTGAAGGAGCGGGTGCGCGTCGCGGTCGATTTCGCCGATCAGTCCCCGCATCCGGACCCGGCCACCCTGTTCGATTACAACTACGCGACCCCGGTCGCGGGCGATTCCCATCGCCTGCCCGGTGATCCGCTCTTCACCGCCTAAGGACATCACCGTGGCTGTCATGACCTACCGTGAAGCGCTGCGCGAGACCCTCCGCGAGGAGATGCGGCGCGACGACGACGTCTTCCTCATCGGTGAGGAGATCGGCGTCTTCGAAGGCTCCTACAAGATCACCGCCGGCCTGCTGGCCGAGTTCGGCGAGAAGCGGGTGCGCGACACCCCGATCGCCGAAGAGGGTTTCGTCGGCGCGGCGATCGGCGCCGCCATGCTGGGCCTGCGCCCGGTCGTCGAGATCATGACGATCAACTTCTCGCTGCTGGCGCTGGACCAGATCGTCAATCACGCCGCCAAGATCTACGGCATGTTCGGCGGGCAGACCGCCGTGCCGATGGTCATCCGCACCCCCGGGGGCGGCGGGCAGCAGCTGGGTGCGACGCATTCGCAGAACATCGAGCTGTACTACGCGTTCGTGCCCGGCCTGAAGGTGGTCGCGCCGTCCACGCCCGCCGACGCGGCGGCGCTGATGAAGGCCGCGATCGCCGACAACGATCCGGTGCTGTTCCTGGAGAACCTGTCGCTCTACAACACCAAGGGCGAGGTGCCCGAGGACCTGCCGCCGGCCGAGATCGGCAAGGCCGCGGTCACCCGCCAGGGCACCGACATCACCCTGATCGGCTACTCCCGCATGGCGAACGTCTGCACCCAGGTCGCCGAACAGCTTGCCGCCGAGGGCATCTCGGCGGAGGTCATCGACCTGCGCAGTCTGCGCCCGCTGGACCGCGACACCATCATCGCCTCGGTCAAGAAGACCGGCTGTGCCGTCATCGGCGAGGACGACTGGCTGACCTACGGCATCGGCGCGGAGATCGCGGCCTCCATCTCCGACGGCGCGTTCGACTACCTCGACGCCCCCGTCCGCCGCGTCGCCATGGCCGAGGTGCCGCTGCCCTACGCCAAGCCGTTGGAGAAGCTGGCGCTGCCCTCGCCCGAGTCGCTGTACCGGGCCGCCACCGAAACCCTTGCCGCCGTGGGCAAGCGCCGCTGAGATCCGGAAGGAACCATGTCCGAAGTAACCATGCCCCGGCTCTCCGACACCATGGAGGAGGGCGTCGTCGCGGCCTGGCTCAAGCAGGTCGGCGACCAGGTCAAGGCGGGCGAGATCCTGGCCGAGATCGAAACCGACAAGGCGCTCATGGAGCTCGAGGCCTACGAGGACGGGGTGCTCGAGCGGATCATCGCCGACGCCGGTGCGCGCGTGCCGATCGGTGAGGCCATCGCGATCCTGGGCGACGGCAGCGGGTCGGCCCCGGCCGCGCCCGCCGCTGCC
>NZ_JBSGCY010000107.1:0-23743 GCF_053602115.1 Nocardia sp. NPDC004582
GTAGAGGCGCCCGAAGCCGCCCGCGCCGTCCCCGGCGCGCAGCAGGATCGCCGCGCCGCCGGCCGCGTACGGGAAGTCCGCGCGACCGCGCTCGGTACTGGGATGGGTGTCCCCGGCGACGATGAGCGCGTACTCGACATCGCCCAGCCCGGTGAAGCAGTGCGCGGCCATGAGGGCGTGCAGCACCCCGGTGCCGCCGTTGAGTAGATCGAAGGAGAACGCGGGCAGGCGGCCGGTCTCGTATTCGAGGCCGACCTCGAGACGCTTCTGGATCAGCGCGGCCACCGCGGGTTCGGCGATATTGCTGTCGCGGAACACCCCGGCGTTGATCACCAGCCCGACCCGGTCGGCGGAGATGTCGGCGGCCGCCAGCGCCTGCCGCCCCGCGCGAGCGGCCAGTTCGAAATAGCTACCCGTGTCGGCGTCGGTGCACACGGCCGCGGAAATGATTGCGGTACCCATGGATTCAGGCCTCCAGCCGGGAGATGGTCGCGGCGAGATGCCCGGAGACCACCCCGGACGCCTCGGGGATCAGCAGCACCTTGGACCCGCGCGGAATGCGCCCCTGCGCCAGGTGTTCGCGCAGCACCAGGAAGTGCGAGGTGGACGCGGTATTGCCGTACTCGGCGTAGATATTGAGCGCCTGCGGCATCGGGGTGTCGAAATGGCGTTCGGTGAGCGAGCTGATGTACTCGATCGCCGGGCCGCTGAACTGGTGGTGGATCCAGTAGTCGTATTTCTCGCTCTCCCAGGCGCGGCCGGTCTCGAACAGGAAATCCGCCATGCGGGAAATACCCTGCAGGAAGCGCGATTCGCTGGCCAGCGCCCGGTTGTCGGTGTACATGGCGATGCCGGTGGTCTTGTCACTCGGCATGCCGATGCAGTGTTCCGCGCCGGCCGAGGTGGTCATGAGCTCGATGTAGTGGATCTCGTCGGCATCGTCGCCGCGGTCGTCGACCACCACCGCCACCGCCGCGTCGCCCACGGTGAGCGCCGCGAACTGCGGGTCGTAGGGCTGGGAGATCTCGCGGGTCGCGGTCTCGGCGATGGGGGTGATCTGCTCGCCGCTGACCACCAGGCCGCGGCGCACCACACCGGACCTGATCATGCGGTCCAGCACCAGCACCCCGGTGATCATCCCGGCGCAGGCGTTGGACAGGTCGAAGTGCAGTGCCCGGCCCGCGCCGATGGCGGCGCCCAGCTGGGCGGCGAACGACGGCGCGAAGCAGTACCGCCCGGGCGCGGTGAAGCGGGTGATCGAGACCGAGATGATCACGTCCAGATCCTCGGCCGCGTAGCCGGAGCGTTCCAGGCAATCCTCGATCGCCCGCTGGGCGAGCACGAACGAGGACTCGTAATCGCCGGGGTCGCTATTGTGCACGCGACGATTCTTGATTCCGGTAATTCGTTCCAGATCCAATGCCCGCGGAACCGACAGGGCATTGATGACGTCTTCGGTGGAACGGATGGTACTGGGTGTATACGCGCCAATGGATTCGAAGCGTGTACGCATGTGGCCCCCTGCTCTCTCGGGCGATTTCCGTTGGCCCCGATGCCGAGTGAAAGCTACCGCACGAAGGGGTGGTCGACGATGGGGCGATGAACACGGATCAGCCTGTTGTACACAGTATTTCGAATCCGCGTAGGGGTGGGATAGGGGGTACGGAGTAACCCGTGTCGGTACCGCGAGACACACTAAACACGTTGTATATCAAATGAATTGGAATCGCCACGGCTAGCGGCCGCGGTGAGCCCCGTGTAGCCTCACCGACATATTCCTCGCATTCCTCGACAATTCCCTGGGGGAAGTGTGTCGCATTCCTTGCCCACTGTTTATTGGCGCGCCCTCGATCGATTCACCGATATCGTTTCCGAGCATCCGTCCCGGGCGGCGGTCATCCACGCCGACGGCCGCGGCCGGGCCGGCCTGCCCGACTACCGGCAGATCAGCTACGCCGAACTCGACGCGTGGTCGGACGCGATCGCCGGGCGGTTCCTCGCGGCCGGGGTGGGCCGCGGCGTGCGGACCATCGTGCTGGTGCGGCCGGGACCGGAGCTGTACGCGGTGCTGTACGGGCTGTTCAAGATCGGCGCGGTACCGGTGGTGATCGACCCCGGCATGGGGTTGTTCAAGATGCTGCGCTGCCTGCGCGCCGCCGACGCCGAGGCGTTCGTCGGGGTTACCGAGGCACAGGCCCTGCGCCTCGTGTTCCGCGCCTACTTCCGCAAGGTGCGGGTGGCGGTCACCGTGGGCCGCTCCTGGTGGCAGGGCCCCACCCTGGAGAGCTGGGGCCGCACACCGGACTCCGCCCTCCCCGACCGCGAGCCCGCGCCCGATGCCGAGCCGCTGCTCATCGCCTACACCACCGGCAGCACCGGGCCTGCCAAGGCGGTGGTGCTCACCCACGGCAATCTCGCCGCCATGATCGATCAGGTGGACGCCGCGCGCGAGCACGTGGCGCCGGAGACCTCGCTGATCACCACGGCGGTGGCCGGCATCCTGGAACTGCTGCTCGGATCCCGGTGCGTGCTACCGCCATTGATCCCGTCGAAGGTCGGCGCGACCGATCCCGCGCACGTGGTGGACGCGGTCGAACGGTTCGAGGTGCGGACCATGTTCGCTTCCCCGGCCGTCCTGATCCCGCTGCTGGACCACCTCCGGCGCACCGGGGTCGCGCTGCCGAGCATCCGCAGCATCTACTCCGGCGGCGCACCCGTCCCGGACAGCTGCATCGCCGGACTGCGCGAGGTCCTGCCGGCCGAGGCCAAGGTCTACTCCGGCTACGGCGCGACCGAGGCGCTGCCCATGGCCACCATCGAATCCCGGGAACTGCTGGGCGAACTCGTGGAGCATGCCCACACCGGGCACGGCGTGTGCGTGGGCGCGCCCGCGCTGCACGTGCGGGCCCGCGTCATTCCCATCACCGATGATCCGCTGCCGGACTGGTCGGATGTCGAGGAGCGAGGCGGCCTCGCGGGCCCGCTCGGGATCGGGGAACTGGTGGTGTCGGGGCCGAATGTCAGCACCCACTACTTCTGGCCGCCGACCGCGGACCGGGCGGGCAAGATCGCCGAGGGCGAGCTGATCTGGCATCGCACCGGCGATCTGGCCTGGCTCGACGAGGCGGGACGAATCCGGTTCTGCGGCCGCAAGAGTCAACGGCTCGAGACCGCGCGCGGCCCGATGTTCACCGTCCAGGTCGAGCAGGTGTTCAACACGGTCGCCGGCGTCGCCCGCACCGCGCTGGTCGGCGTGGGCGCGCGCGGCGAGCAGCTGCCGGTGCTGTGTGTGGAGCTCGAGCCCGGGGCGGACCCGATCGCCGTCGAGCGCGAATTGCGCGGGCGGCGCGACGAATTCGAGGTCACCAAACCGGTGACGGAGTTCCTGTTCCATCCCCGTTTCCCGGTGGACATCCGCCACAACGCCAAGATCGGCCGCGAACGGCTGACGGTGTGGGCGGACAAGCAGCTCGGACAGGGGGCGTCGTGAAGGTCTTGGTGACCGGAGCCTCCGGCTTCCTGGGCGGTGCGCTGACCCGGCGGCTGGTCGGTGACGGACAGCACGAGGTGTCCATTCTGGTGCGGCGCACCAGCAATCTGCGCGACCTGACCCCGGTGCTGGACCGCGTGCAGCGGGTGGTCGGCGATCTGAGCGATCCGGCCTCCCTGGAGCGGGCGGTCGCGGGCGTGGACCTGGTGTTCCACAGCGCGGCCCGGGTCGACGAGCGCGGTACCCGGGCCCGCTTCTGGGCCGAGAACACCACGGCCACCGCGCGTTTGCTGGCCGCGGCCGCCGCCGGCGGTGCGCGCCGGTTCGTGTTCGTGTCGAGTCCGAGCGCGCTGATGGATCGTGACGGCGGCGACCAGATCGATATCGACGAGTCGGTTCCGTATCCGTCGCGCTATCTGAACCACTACTGCGAGACCAAGGCCGCCGCCGAACGCCTGGTGCTCGCCGCCGATACGCCCGGGTTCACCACCTGCGCGCTACGGCCGCGCGCCATCTGGGGCGCGGGCGACCGCTCCGGGCCCATCGTGCGACTGCTCGAGCGGGCCGCGGCGGGCACCCTGCCGGATCTGTCGGGCGGGCGCGGCGTGCACGCCTCGCTGTGCCACGTGGACAATATCGTCGATGCCATGATCAAGGCCGCGGCGAGCGAGAACGTCGGCGGCAGAGCGTATTTCATCGCCGATGCCGAACGCACCGAGGTGTGGGGGTTCCTCGCCGAGGTCGCCGCCGACCTCGGCTATCCGCCGCCGGGGCGGGCGCTGGACCCGCGGCTGGTGGCGCTGGTGGTGTCGGCGATCGAGAACCTGCGGCGGGTCCCGTATCTCGCCGAGCACTGGACCCCGCCGCTGTCGCGCTACTCGGTGGCGGTACTCACCCGCACCGGCACCTACGACACGTCGGCCGCCACCCGGGATTTCGGATACCGGCCCGTTATGGACCGCGACACCGGCATGGCCGAACTGAAATCCTGGATCCACCGCACGGGGGTGATCGCCGGATCCAGCCGCTGACCAGCGTCCGGGCGCTCCCCTCAAACCTTGTGTTACGCGCGGTACCGGCTAGCATGGCTGGATACCGCGCGAGGGCGAGTCGGTGCTGACGGCCCTCGAGGCCGCCGCAGCAGCACCGCACTCAACGAGGAGAGCGCCCGATGCCGGAGTTCGACTATCACGGCGTATCCGTCGCCTACGACCACGCCGGATCCGGTGATCCGATCCTGTTCCTGCACAATATCGGCGGCGACCGCCACATCTGGGCCGATCAGACCCGGGCCCTGGCCGCCACCCACAGCGTCTACGCGCTGGATCTGTTCGGCTACGGCGACTCCGACTCGCCCGCCGGGGGCTACACCGTCGCCAACTACATGCGCCTGGTCTCGGAATTCATCGCCGCCCACGACCTCACCGACGTGACCTTGGTCGGCAACTGCTTCGGCAGCGCGCTGTCGCTGCTGTACACCCGCGCGAACCCGAAGAACGTGCGCGCGCTGGTGCTGTGCAGCCCGCTCACGGCCGCCACGCTGCGCCCCACACCGACCGGTTGGACCGCCCGCGCCGCGTCCCACCTGCCCCTCGACGCCGTCGCGAGCGCGATCCGACTGCCCGGCGTCGCGGCCGGCCTCGTGGTCCGCGAACAGCTCGGCCCGCGTGGACGCGGCATGTCCTCCCCTTCCTTCACGGCGCTGCGGCACCGCTGGTCCGAGCCGCGCCGCCTGCTCCCGCCCGCCGCCATCGCCCGCGACCTGCCCACCCTGGCCACCCTCGACGGCTTCCACCCCTCCCCCGCGTTCCCGCCGATCACCACCATCTGGGGCGCGAAGAACCGCATTCTCTCCGCCGCCGCGGGCGCCCGCCTCAACGAGACCCTCCGCCCGGCCCACACCGTCACCCTCCCCGACTGCGGCCACCTCATCATGCTCGAGCAGCCCGAAACCGTCACCGCCGCAATCCGTTCCGCCACCACCACCGCCCTCGCGGGCTGAATCGCCCGTCGCCGCGACCGGGTCAGCCGGCCGCCCGGCCCAGCAGCGCGGACAGCTCACGCATGCGGTCGAGTAGTTCCGGTGGTTCGATCACGCGGAATTCGAAACCGAAGCCCGCGACATAGACCGCTATCGCGTCGAGCGAGTTCGCGCCGGTATGCAGGATGCAGGTGCCCGCGTCCACGGCCTCGAGGACGCCGACGGTCGGGGATATCAGGTCGGCGGCCCGATCGGCCGAGGTCAGCAGGGTGATGCGGGCGTGGTAGCGGTACGGGGCCGAGGTGACGCCGCGCGAGACCTGGTCGGCGGGGTCGGGGGCCGCGCGCGGGGTGAAGCGGGGCCCGGTCGGGACGCGCGGGGTGAGGCGGTCGACGCGGTAGGTGCGCCAGTCCGCGCGGTCGACGTCCCAGCCGGTCAGGTACCAGCGCCGGCCGTGATGGACCAGGCGGTGGGGTTCGGTTGTGCGGTAGGAGGTTTCGGTGCCCGCATGGGTGCGATAGTCGAACCGCAGGCGGTGCTGGTCGCGGATCGCGGCCGCGATGACGGTGAGGGTATCGGGGTCGACACGCGGGCCGCCCGACGGGACGGAGACGGTCGCGTCCTGCAAGGCCGTGAGGCGGTGGCGCAGCCGCGACGGGAGCACCCGCTCGAGTTTGGTGAGCGCGCGCAGGGAGCTCTCCTCGATCCCCGCGATGGTCCCGCCCGCCGCGGTGCGCAGGCCCATGGCCACCGCGACGGCCTCCTCGTCGTCGAGCAGCAGCGGCGGCAGATTCGCGCCCGCGCCCAGGCGGTATCCGGCGGACCCGGGCGTGGCGTCGACGGGATAGCCGAGCGCGCGCAACTTCTCGATATCGCGGCGCACGGTGCGCACGTCCACCTCGAGCTGGGCGGCCAGATCCGCACCGCTCCACTCGCGCGGGGTCTGCAACAACGACAGCAGCCGCAGTAGCCGGGCCGAGGTTTCCAACATGACTTCGATTCTGCCCGACAGCTAGGGCAGAACCTGTCCTAACTGGCTCGTAGTGTTGTTCTCATGAGCGAACAGGTCACTCCCTTCCGCATCGACATCCCCCAGACTCGGCTCGACGATCTGGCACGGCGGCTCGAATCCGCCCAGCTGCCCGCCCCGCTGCCGGGCGACGACTGGGACACCGGCGTGCCCGTGCACTGGCTGCGGGAACTGGTGGAGCACTGGCGCACCGGATACGACTGGCGCGCGGCCGAAGCCGAACTCAACCGGTATCCGCAGTTCCACACCGAGATCGAGGGGCAGCGGGTGCACTTCCTGCACATCCGCTCGGCCGAACCGGGTGCGGTGCCACTGCTGCTGACCCACGGCTGGCCCGGCTCGGTGGTCGAATTCCTCGATATCATCGGCCCGCTCACCGATCCGGCGGCGCACGGCGGCGATCCGGCCGACGCCTTCCACCTGGTCATTCCGTCGCTGCCCGGATTCGGTTTCTCCGGTCCGGTCTCCGACACCGGCTGGACGCGCGCCCGGATCGGGCGCGTGTGGGCCGAGCTCATGCACCGCCTGGGCTACGAGCGCTACGGCGTGCAGGGCGGCGATATCGGCGGCTCGGTGAGCCCGGAGGTGGCGCGCTCCGCGCCGGACCGGGTGATCGGCGTGCACGTCAACGGCGGCACCAACCTGCCGCCGCAGTCGGCGATCGACGATATCGACGAACTCACCGACCTCGAACGCGACAAACTCCGGCGGATCCAGGCGTTCATGCGCGAGGAGTTCGGCTATATCGCGATCCAGTCGACCCGGCCGCAGGCCCTGGCCTATGGGCTGGTGGATTCGCCGGTGGGACAGCTGGCCTGGATCATGGACAAGTTCCGGGAGTGGACGCACCCGCGGAACGTGGTGCCGGACAAGATCATCGACCGGGATCGGCTGCTCACCAACGTCATGCTGTACTGGCTGACCGGCACCGCCGGATCCGCGGCCTACGTCGGCTACGCCCAGACCGGCGAATGGGGCGCGCCGGCAGCCAATTCCGGCGTCCCGACCGGCGTCATCGCCTTCGCCCACGACGTCTGCATCCGCCGCTACTGCGAGGAGTCCAACACCATCACCCGCTGGGTGGACGTGGACCGCGGCGGCCACTTCGCCGCCATGGAGGAACCCGAGATCCTCGTCGGCGACATCCGCGAGTTCTTCCGCGACCTGCGCTGACCACCGGCGCCCGGAATCCGGTGCGGTGCGGCCGGATTCAGGGCACCAGCGGCCTGACCCGCTCGGCGGCGAAACGGACGAAGCCGGCCGGGTCGGGCTCGTCGCCGGTGGGTTGCAGCACGACGCTGGAGGCCCCGGCCTCGGACCAGGCGATGACCGCGTCGGCGATGGCCCGGGCGTCCCCGGCGACCCCGATCCCGGGGATGGCGTCGCGGTTCTCGGCCCGCAATTCCGCCGCCACCCGGTCGGCGGCTCCGGGCCCGGTGGCGGCCAGCAGGTACACGACGATCGGAAACGGTTGCGGCGCCGACGCTTCCGGCCTCGCGGCGCGCACGATGTCGGCGGCCGCGCGGACGCCGTCGGCGGGGGTCGAGCCGGTGAGGATCACCCCGTCGGCCGACGCCCCCACCAGTTCGAGGGTGCGGGGCCCGGTCGCGGCGGCCAGGATCGGCGGCGCGGCGGGCGGCGGCCAGTCCAGCGCCACCTCGTCGAGCTGAACATACCTGCCCCGCACCGTGATTCGCTGACCGGCCAGCAGCGAACGCAAGGCCTCGAGATATTCGCGCAGCAGCGTGACCGGCGAGGCCACCCGCTCGCCCACCTGCCCCATCCAGTCCTGAACCCCGTGCCCCACACCCCAGATCCCGCGACCGGGGAACATCCGTTCCAGCGTGGCCAGCTCCATCGCGGTGATCGCGACATTGCGCAGCGGCACCGGCAGCACCCCGACGCCGACCCGCACCCGCTCACTCCAGGCCAGCGCGGCCGCCGCGGTGGCGATCCCGCTCTCGAGAAAGCAGTCCTCCCACAGCCACAGCTCTTCGAGCCCCGACGCGTCGGCGGCCCGTACCACCTCCCGCAGCCGCTCCGGCGGTTGCTGCGGCCGGAACACCACTCCCAGCGTCGTCATCCCCCATGCCTACCACGCCGGCGGCGGAAACGACTGCGGCCCGGCCCCATTCGCGGGACCGGGCCGCGGCGCGAAGCGACTCAGCCGAAGTGGCAGACGTAGTGGACCGGCTCGGTGACCTCGATGACGAAGCTGGAGTTGCCCGGGACGGAGAACGACTCGCCGCCCTGGTAGGCGACGGCCTCGGTCTCACCGGCGAGGGTGACGGTGCACTGGCCCTCGAGCAGCTCCATGATCTCCGGCGCGCCCGTGTTGAAGGTCAGGGTGGCGGGGAGGATGACACCGACCGACTTGCTGGTGCCGTCGGCCAGCTCGATGTTGTGGCTCACACACTTGCCATCGAAGTAGACGTTGGCGCGCTTGGTGACGGTGACATTCTCGAACTTCATGCTGCTACGGAGTCCTTCGCTCGGATGGGGACCCGCCCTGACGGGCGGTCCGGTTCGCGCCGATCGTACCGGTGACCTCCGGGCAATCGTTCAATCGGGCAGGGCGCCGGCGCCCTGCGCGGCCAGCGCGTCCAGGGCCGCGACGGCCAGCGCCCGCCCCTGCCCGATGATCGGGGCGGCACGATGGAAATCCATGGTGCCGCAGATGTTCTGCGGCACCGAGATCACCAGGTCGGGCGGGTGAGCGGCGAGATGCTGGCGGGTGATGGAGGCCAGCATCAGATCGATGGCCCGCTGCGCGACATCGGTGGCGCGCACGCTGCTCAGCGCGGGCGGCTGCTCCTCGACGGGAGCGTCGGGAGCGCGGCCCAGCCGTTGCGCGGAGGCCCGCCACCACTGGGTGAACCAATTGGTCCGCGGCTGCGCCCGGTCGTAGGCGGGGTCGGGCGGACCGGACAGGTCCACCCCGATGAGCAGGTCCGCCGTTCCCAGCGCCATGGTGGCGACCACCGGCAGCGGATCGAGGACGCCGCCGTCGACCAGGACGTGGCCCTCGCGCAGCACCGGGGTGATGAATCCGGGAATGGCGATCGAGGCGCGGATGGCGGCGTCGAGTTCGCCGTCCCGGAACCAGGTCGAGCGACCGGTCGTGATGTCGGTGGCGACCGCGATGTAGGGGATCGGCAGGTCCTCGATGCACAGCTCGCCGAGCATCTCCCGGATCCGGTCGAGGATCTTCCCCGCCCGGATCACGCCGGGCTCGCTGAACGCCGGATCCAGCAGCCGCGCCACCTCGAATTGGCCGAGAGTCGTTGCCCAGGAGGTGAATTCGTCGAGTTTGCCCGCCGCGTACAGTCCACCGACCAGGGCGCCCATCGACGAACCCGCCACCCCGGTGATCTCGTAGCCGCGTTCGCGCAGCTCGTCGATCACGCCGATGTGCGCGTACCCGCGCGCCCCGCCGCTACCCAGAGCGAGGGCCACCCGCTTGCCGGTCGGCACCGCGCCACCCAGCGACAGCCCACCGCCGATCGGCGCGGTGCTACTGGTCGGCACCGAATCGCTTCTCGCCGGCACCGAATCGCTCCTCGCCGGCACCGAATCGCTGTTCGTCGGCGCCGAGTCACGCGTCGCCATGGACTTCTCCCGTCTCGACAGCGATCGGACCGACCGGTTTCGCCTGTTCGGGCCGCCAGCGCCGCAGCAGGTAGATCCCCAGCGCACAGCCCGCGGTGACCCCCAGCGCCGCGTAGGCGGGCACCGGTTCGTGCGGCACCTGCGGCAGTCGATACCAGTGCGGTGAGTAGCCGATCCGCCCGAACGGCCTGCCCCGCAACGCGACCGCCACCGACGGCACGAACAGCACCGACAGCGCGACCACCACGCTGGTCGCGCGCGGCGGCACCGCGGACCCCAGATTGCCGCCGCCCACCAGACCGATGGCCACCACGCCCAGCACCGCCCAGACCGGGTTCGCGACCCCGGTCAGCGCGAACAACGCCGCCACCGCGGCCAGCACCGCCGACGCCGCGATCGCGAGGAAGGGGCGCGGCCGCAGCCAGGCCACCACCAGTCCCACCACGACCGCCACATCGATCAGCAGATTCGCCCAGCCCGGTCGCGGCACGGTGACCACCGCGGAGGCCGCGGCGGAGAAGGCGACCAGCAACAGCAGCAGCACCCCGTCGCGGCCGGGCAGGAGCAGCGCGGCCACGAACGCCCCGACGATCACCAGCACCACCCCCAGCACGACCACCGGCGGCCGATCTCCGCTCTCCGCGAGCCAGCGCGCGGCCCGGGCCAGCGTGAACACGGCCACGGCCCCGGCCAGGACCGGGGCCAGCGAGAAGTCCGGTCCTTCCCCGGGTATCGGCCCGAGGCGATCGCGGGCCGGAAGATTCGACGCCACCAGCGCCAGCGCCACCAGGATCAGCCACACCGGCGGGGCGCCGCCGAAGAGCCGGTCCAGAGTGCTCGACCACCGATCCGCGTCCGGCGGCTGGACGAGATCGCCGAAGATCACCGAGCTCAGGCAGCCGAAAAGATATGCGCCGCCGGTCAGCGACGGCGTCCACACCACGGGCGCGAGGCAGCCGATGACCACACCGGCGCACAGGGCGTCGACGTAGTTGACGGTGGTCAGCGAATCCATGCCCACACCGGACATGCCCACGTGATTGACCAGGATGCCCAGCAGCGCGACCGCGACCGCGTACCAGGCGGCGCGGCTGCTGCCGAGGCTCACCACCGCGGCCGCGCAGATCACCGCGACCATCGCGCCGGACTCCATGGCCAGCGGCACGCTGCGCACCATGAGGTCGACCTTCTGCGGCGCGGAGGTGAACCAGCCGTAGCTGACCGGCATCATGATCGCCAGCCCGGCCGTCGCGGTGGCGGCGTAGACCGCCGCGAACCGCACCAGCGCCCGCCACTCCACCATGTCCATGACGGTACGGCGATCAGCAAACAGCCCGCAATCACGACTCGCAGACGCGCCGAACGGATCGGGGACGCTATCGTTCACCTATGTCTGCTGCAACTGAGAATGTTCGCGTAGATAGTGAGTTCGCACCGCTGCGGACCGTAGTGGTCTCCCAGAGCGAATTCCGCGCTCCGGACAATAACGAGCTATTCGGCTACGAGATGCCGGTGGAACCGGCCGCGGTGGGCATCCTCGACGCCGTCTGGGGCAAGACCTTCGGCGAGGTGTACCCGGACAAGCAACGCGCCTGGGAGGCCGAACGCGACGAGCTCGTCGCGGTGCTGCGCCGCCACGGCGTCGAGGTGCTGCGCCCGCGCCTGTTCACCGCCACCGAGAAGGCGGCCGCCGGACCCGAGGGCTACGCCAACTTCTTCGTCCGCGACCCGTGGTTCACGGTGGGCGAGAACGTGATCGAGGGCGTGCTGCAATTCCCGCACCGCCGCCGCGAGGTGCTCCCCAGCCGAAACCTGCTGTTGGAACGGGTGATGCCCGCTGCCGCGCACTACGTCTCGCTGCCGCAACCGGGCATCGGACATCCGGGACCCGGCCCGTTCCTCGAGGGCGGCGACGTCCTGGTCCTCGGCAAACAGGTCTTCGTCGGCCTGTCCGGGATGGCGAGCAATGCCCTGGGCTACGACTGGCTCGCGAAATACCTTCGCCCCCAAGGCTTCACCGTCACCCCGGTCCGCATGCCCGGGCATGTGCTGCACCTGGACTGCGCCCTGGGCCTGGTCCGCGAGGGCCTGCTGATCGCCTGCCCCGACCGGCTGCCCGACGGTCTGCCCGCACCCGTGCGGGACTGGGAGCGCATCGAGGTGAGCGAGGACGAGGCGGCCGCCATGGCCACCAACGGCCTGCCCATCGACAGCGAAACCTACATCACCGACCCGCAATTCGAGCGGGTCGGCAAGCAGCTGGAAGCCCGCGGCGTCACCGTCGAGTACATCGACTTCTCGGTCTCGCGGATCTTCGGCGGCTCGTTCCGCTGCTCCACCCAGCCGCTGCTGCGCGCCGAATGACCGCTCCCCCACCCCGGTTCGGGGCGGAGGAGGTCAAGCGGCGGAGGTCACGCGATAGACGTCGTAGACGCCTTCCACATTGCGGACCACATTGAGCAGGTGCCCGAGGTGCTTGGGGTCGCCCATCTCGAAGGTGAACTTGGAGATGGCGACCCGGTCACCGGAGGTGGTGACCGCGGCGGAGAGGATGTTGACCTTCTCGTCGGCGAGCACCTTGGTGACATCGGAGAGCAGGCGGGTCCGGTCGAGGGCCTCGATCTGGATGGCGACCAGGAAGACCGACGACGGCGACGGCGCCCACTTGACCTCGATGATGCGTTCGGGTTCCGAGCGCAGCGAATCGGCGTTGGTGCAGTCGGTGCGGTGCACGCTGACCGCGCCGCCGCGGGTCACGAAGCCCATGATCTCGTCGCCGGGCACCGGGGTGCAGCACTTGGCCAGCTTGGACACGGTGCCGGGGGCGCCCGGGATCTCCACGCCGGCGTCACCGGTGGTGCGCTGCCGGGCGGGGACGGTGGACGGCGTGGACCGCTCGGCCAATTCGTTCTCGACGTCGCTGACGCCGCCGAGCTGTGCCATGAGCCGCTGCACCACGTGGTGCGCGGACACCTGGTTCTCACCGACGGCCGCGTACAGCGCGGAGATATCGGTGTAGTGCAGTTCGTGGGCGAGCGCGCTCATGGCGTCCACGCTCATCAGGCGTTGCAGCGGCAGGCCCGAGCGGCGGACCTCCTTGCTGATGGCGTCCTTGCCCGCTTCCAGGGCCTCTTCGCGGCGTTCCTTGGCGAACCACTGCCGGATCTTGGCCTTGGCGCGCGGGGACACCACGAAGTTCGACCAGTCCCGCGAGGGTCCGGCGTTCTGCGCCTTGGAGGTGAAGATCTCGACGACCTCACCGTTCTCCAGCTGCCGCTCCAGCGCGACCAGCCGGCCGTTGACGCGGGCGCCGATGCAACGGTGCCCGACCTCGGTGTGCACGGCGTAGGCGAAGTCGACCGGGGTCGACTTCTGCGGCAGCGTGATCACGTCGCCCTTGGGGGTGAAGACGAAGATCTCCGGCGACTTCAGGTCGAAGCGCAGCGACTCCAGGAACTCGGCCGGGTCCGCGGCCTCCCGCTGCCAGTCGAGCAGCTGACGCATCCACGCCATGTCGTCGACTTCGGTGGAGTCGTTGGAGTGCTTGCCCTTGGTCTCCTTGTACCGCCAGTGCGCGGCGATGCCGAACTCGGCGGTCCGGTGCATGTCCTGGGTGCGGATCTGCACTTCCAGGGGCTTGCCGTCGGGGCCGACCACGGTGGTGTGCAGCGACTGGTAGACGCCGTAGCGCGGCTGGGCGATGTAGTCCTTGAACCGCCCGGCCATGGGCTGCCACAGCGAGTGCACGACGCCGACCGCGGCGTAGCAGTCACGCACCTCGTCGCAGAGGATGCGGATGCCGACCAGGTCGTGGATGTCGTCGAAGTCCTTCCCCTTGACGATCATCTTCTGATAGATCGACCAGTAGTGCTTGGGGCGGCCCTCGACGACGGCCGTGATCCGGCTCGAGGCCAGGGTGTTGACGATCTCGGCGCGCACCTTGGCCAGGTAGGTGTCGCGCGAGGGCGCGCGGTCGGCGACCAGGCGCACGATCTCGTCGTACTTCTTGGGGTGCAGGATCGCGAACGCCAGGTCCTCGAGCTCCCACTTGACCGTGGCCATACCGAGCCGGTGGGCCAGCGGCGCGATCACCTCGAGGGTCTCGCGCGCCTTCTTGGCCTGCTTCTCCGGCGGCAGGAAACGCATGGTGCGCATGTTGTGCAGCCGGTCGGCGACCTTGATCACCAGCACGCGGGGGTCGCGGGCCATGGCGATGATCATCTTGCGGATGGTCTCGGCCTCGGCCGCGGCGCCCAGGTTGACCTTGTCCAGCTTGGTGACACCGTCGACCAGGTGGGCGACCTCGGTGCCGAATTCGGCGGTCAGATCGTCCAGCGCGTAGCCGGTGTCCTCGACGGTGTCGTGCAGCAGCGCGGCGACCAGGGTGGTGGTGTCCATGCCCAGTTCGGCCAGGATGTTGGCGACCGCGAGCGGGTGGGTGATGTAGGGGTCGCCGGACTTGCGGAACTGGTGGGCGTGCTTCTCGTCGGCGACGTCGAAAGCCCGTTGCAGCAGAGCCAGATTCGCCTTCGGGTACAGCTCGCGGTGCACGCTGGCCAGCGGCTCGAGCACCGGTTTGACGGCCGCGATGCCGCGCTGCCCGGTCATGCGGCGGGCCAGGCGGGCGCGGACGCGGCGGGAGGCGGAGGTGGGGACGGCGGTGGTGTTGCGGGCGGCGGCCGCGGACTGGGCGTTGGCCGCCGGGGTGGAGGACCCTTCCTCGGGCGATTGCCCCGAGTTCGCCTTCTCCAGATGCTGTGTCATGCCACCTCCGCTCGCGGCCTCGAAAGGAAAACCATATCGGACCGTTCAACCACCCAGATCATCCACTTTAGTCCTGGAATCGGATCGCGACCGGGGCAGCGTTCACCGCCGGTGCCAACCGCTCCGGAGCGATGAACGATACCCGTCCTGCTCATTGTTCGCTCGGACTCGCCGCGAGCCCGTCGCGGGTCAGTTCCAGCCGTCGTGTCACCCCGATGCCGGCCAGGAATCGCGGGTCGTGGCTGACCACCACGAGCGCGCCCTGGAAGCTCGCCAGCGCCTCGGTGAGATGGGCGAGGCTGGGCAGGTCCAGGTTGTTGGTCGGCTCGTCGAGCAACAGCAGTTTCGGCGCCGGTTCGGCCAGCAGCAGCATGGCCAGCGCCGCCCGCAACCGCTCCCCGCCCGAGAGCGCCCCGGCCGCGACGTCGGCGTCGGCGCCGCGGAACAGGAACCGGGCCAGCTGGGCGCGGATCCGCTCGGGCGAGGCGTGCGGCGCGGTGGCCGCGACGTTCTCGAACACGGTCATCGATTCGTCGAAGACGTCCAGGCGTTGCGGCAGCATGCGCCACGGCACCGCCGGACCTTCTTCCCGAATGCGGTGCAGCAGCGTGGTTTTGCCGATGCCGTTGCGCCCGGTGAGCGCGATGCGTTCGGGCCCGGTGATCTTCAGGGTCACGGTGGGTCCGCACGGCAGCCGTGCCTCGGTCAGGTCGAGCACGTCCTGGCCCGGGTAGAGCCGGGTGTCGGGCAGGTCGACGCGGATCTCGCGATCGTCGCGCAGCCGGTCCTGCATATCGGTCAGATGATCCTTGGCCTCCTCGACCTTGCCGATGTGATTGTTGCGCAGCTTGCCCGCCGACACCTGGGCCTGGCGTTTGCGTTCGCCCATCACGATCTTGGGTTCGCGTTTCTGGTCCCACATCTTCTGCCCGTACCGCTGGCGGCGGTCGAGTTTGATGCGGGCTTCGACGAGTTCGCGCGACTGCTTGCGGACATCGCTGCGCGCCTCCCGGATCGCCGCGCGGGCGGCCTCCTGTTCGGCGTCGATGATCCGTTCGTAGTCGGTGAAGTTGCCGCCGAAGATCCGCACCTCGCCGTGACGTAGTTCGGCGATGGCGGTGACCCGCTCCAGCAGTTCACGGTCGTGGCTGACGGTGAGCACGGTGCCGGGGAACTGGCCGACGACCTCGTAGAGCCGCTCGCGCGCCAGCTGGTCGAGGTTGTTGGTCGGTTCGTCCAGCAGCAGCACATCGGGTTCGCGCAGCAGTTCGGCCACCAGGCCCAGCAGCACGGTCTCCCCGCCGGACAGGGTGTCCAGGCGGCGATCCAGGTGTGCGACATCGCCTGCGACGTAATGCAATCCGAGCCGACCCAGCAGCGCGACCGCTCGTTCCTCGATATCCCAGGCCGTACCGACGGTCTCGAAGTCGGACTCGCCGCCGGTCCCGGATTCGATGCGGTGCAACGCCTTCCGGATCTCCGACAGCCCGAGCACCTCGTCCACCCGCTGCCCCGCGGCCAGCCCGAGATCCTGACGCAGGTAGCCGAACCGCCCCGGCACGGTCACCGAGCCGCGCTGGGCGCGCAATTGCCCGGTGAGCAGGCGGAACAGGGTCGATTTCCCCGCGCCGTTGGTGCCGACCAGGCCGATGTGACCCGGCCCGAACTGGGCGTCGAGTCCATCGAAGACAGGGGTACCGTCCGGCCACGCGAAGGTGAGATCGGAAACAGAGATAACAGGCATAGACATACGGGCCTCCCGAAAGTGAGCGAATGCGGCGCGCGATTGCGGGCCACTCGGCGATCACCTCAGAAGAGCAACGGCATGTCTCCGATCAGACGGGGATGAGAACCGAACTACCGTAACCGAGATCAACGGGCCGGAGCAAGAACATATTTCGTGAGCCGAGTCTCAGCGCACGTCAGCGCGCGACACGCAGATACCCGAGCGCCGACAGCGCCAGCGCGGCCGCGACCGCGAACATGACCGTCACGCCGTGCCCGAGGGTGGCCCCGCCCAGCAGTGTCCCCGCGCCGATGCCGAGATAGATACAGGAGGCGTTCAAGGCCACGACCAGTCCGGATTCCGCGGGTGCGGCGGCGATGAGCCGATGCTGCTGCGCGGGCGTCTGACACCAGGTCGCCGCACCCCAGCCGAGCGCCAGCACACCAACGAGCACGGGCAGCCGCGCGCCGGTCGCGGCGAGCGCAGCCATGACGCCGAGGGAGACGGCCATCAGCGCGTACCCGGAGGTGAGCACCGGGACGGGTCCGAACCGATCGGTGGCGTAACCCGAGGACAGATTGCCCGCGACCGCGCCGACCCCGTACAGCGCCAGCACCCACGCGGTGGCCGAGGACCCGATTCCCAAGGCCCCCAACGCCGGAACCGCGTACGCGTAGACGGTGTAGGCCGCACCCATGCCGAGCACCGTCAGCGGCAGCACGGCCGCCACGGACCGATCACGCAGCACCGCCAGCCGAGTCACCAACGGCACCATCGGATTTCCGGGCAGCGCGGGCACCCAGGCCGCGACGCCGGTCGCAGCGATCGCACAGGCCACCGCGACGCCGATCAATGCCGACCGCCACCCCATCCGCTCGGCCAGCAGGTCGCCGAGCGGCACCCCGAGCGCGGTCGCGACGGTCAGACCGCCCACCACGACCGCCAGCGCTCGCGCCCGGGCCTGGGGCGGGACGAGCGCAGAGGCCACCGCCGCCGCGTTGGGGGTGAACGCGGCAGCCCCGAGCGCGGCCACGATCCGAGTGGCCACCAGCATCCAGAACGCCGGCGCCAGCGCCGACCCGAGGTTGGCCAGAGCCAGTACCAGCAAGGCCGTGACCAGCAGGGTCCGGCGGGGCAGCCGCGCGGTCAGCGTCGCCAGCACCGGCGACCCGAGCGCGTACGTGGCGGCGAACACCGTCACCGCCAGCCCCGCGCTCGCGAGCGAAACCCCCAGCGTCCCCGCCATATCCGGCAGGAACCCGGCCAGGATGAACGAGTCGGTGCCGACGGCGAACGTACCCAGGGCCAGGATCCCCGTGCGCCGCAACCCGTTCCACGCGCCCGCCACTCCCACGGCCGCGTCGCCACCCACTCCCGCTCCCCCCGCCTGGCTCTCGGCTCGCACCGTATCCACGTCAGCCCCCGTCACAGCACCGCCAGCCCGCATCGCAACTCCGTCGACGCGCCTGGGTTCAGCCGCCCGATCAACCGGGATATTTCGCATCCCGAATCTCCTTCCGAAAAAACCCGGCGCATGCCGGGTCGGTTTTCTCACGGACGCGCCGACCGGTCAGCCGGTCCTGCTCTCGTAGAAGCGCCGCGCGTACTTCGAGGCATTGGCCGGGGTACCCGCCATCACGTCGGCCACCGTCTGCGCCGTCAGCTCCCGTCGCCAGGCCAGTTCGGCCCGTCCCATGGCCGCGGCGATGCCGCACGGTTTGGCGAATTCCTCGCTCCCCCGCGCGGCTCCCGCGCCGCGACGGCGAATCTCGGTGCACCGGAAAGCTTCCGTACGCCCTTCGACGGCGGCCACCACGTCCATCAGGGTGATGCGTTCAGGGGCCCGCGCCAGCCGGTATCCGCCGCGCGCGCCGGGCATGGACTCGAGGATCCCTTCCCGCACCAGCGGCTGGAGCCGCTTCTTCAGGTACTCGGGCGGCAGTTCGAAGATCTCGGCCAGCCGGGCGGTGGCGATCGGCGCGTGATCGTCGAGCCACGCCAGGGCCACACAGCAGTGCAGCCCCCATTCGACGCCTTCACCCATCAGCATGAATAGGGATAGTACATGTCCCGATTGCCCGGGCCAACCCCGTTCAGCGGCCGATCCGGCGGGCCTTCATGCCGTTGGCCAGGGGCACCTCGGCGACCTTGCCGCCGGATTCGGCGTGCAGCATGCGGCCGCCACCGGTGTAGATGCCGACGTCGGAAGGCCCGCGCGACCCGAACGACCCGAACACCAGGTCACCGGGCTTGGCCGACAGGATCGGCACCTCGACGCCCTGCTCCCACTGCTGTTCGGCCGTGCGCGCCAGGGTGATGGTGCTGCCGCTGCCCGCGAACACCGCGGCGGCGGTCAGTCCGGCCTGGTCGAATCCGCCGTCGCTGGGCCCGCCGGGCCCGCCCCCGCCGAAGACGTACGGCGTCCCGATCCACTGCTCGCCGGCGGCCACGATCTGCGGCCCGAGATCGGCGCTCGGGTTGGCCTGGAACCGACCCTCACTGCCGAGGCTGCGGAATCCGGGTTCGGCGGCGAGGATGCGCGCCACGTACGGCCGGGTCTCGGTGTAGTGGCGCGAGATCTGGTTGGGCATGCCGCCCGAGGCCAGGACCGCACCCTCACCGGCGTTGTAAGCGGCGACGGTGAGCGCGGTCAGGTCGCCGGACACCTTGCCCGCGGCCATCCAGCCCTCGATGGTCTTGGCGATGGCGCACATGTAGCGGCCCTGCCCGATGATGGCGTCGGCCGGATCCAGCACGCTGGCATAGCCTTTGCCGTCGGCGTCGATGACGTAGGGCTGTCCGTCGGGGGCGAGGGCGCGGGCGGTGCCCGGCATGAACTGGGCGATGCCCTGCGCACCGTCCGGGGAGACCGCGTCGGTGCGGAACCCGGACTCCGCCTGCCCCTGCGCGGCCAGCAGCGACGCGCCGATCTCCGGGCACAGCGAGCCCGCGCGCCGGTACCAGACCTCGAGTTCGGCGGGCACCTTCCCAGCGGCGAGATTGCCGCCCGCGGTGCCGAATCCGTTCTCGCAGTAGGGCCCCGAGGGTGCGGGGATGGAGCCGCCGGCCAGCCACGGCATGGGGTCGACCTGATGCCCGCCGGTCATGCGCCCGCCCGGGACCAGCTCGAAATGCAGGTGCGGGCCCGAGGATTCGCCATTGCTGCCGACGTCGGCGATGTGGCGGCCCATCTGCACGATATCGCCGGTGCGCACGTAGATGCCGTTCTCGTACATGTGCCCGTACACCGTGGAGTAGCGGCGCCCGCTCTCGTCGAGGGAGTCGATGACGACCCAGTCCCCGAAGCCCGAAGCCGCGCCCGAGGCCACCACCAGGCCGTCGGCGGCCGCGTAGATCGGGGTGCCCGCGGCGGCGGCCAGGTCCACGCCCAGATGCGCGCCGCCGCGCGCGCCGAAGGTATCGGAGACGGTGAATGTGCCTGCGGCGAGCGGATATTGGTGCCGTCCCGCACCGGTGAGGCTGCCCGCCTCGTTCACCCGGCCGGGCGCGGCGGCCATGGAGGCGTCGGCGGGGGCGAGCACGGTCGAGGTGGGGGCGGCGTCCTTGATGGTGACCTGCACCCGGTCCAGCCGGTTGCGGGCGGCGTCGCCGCGATCGCCCAGCGGCGTCCACTGGATTCCGGCGGCCGCGCCGGGAGTCCAGCTGCGCTGCTTCCAGATCAGGTAGTCGACGCGGAAGGCGGCGGCGTTCTCCTGCAGGAACGACACGATGGCGTCGCCCTTGCCGGAATCGCCGCCGACGATGAATTCCACGGCGCGCCCGGCCTTCAGATCCGGTGTCGCGTCGTCGTCCACCACGCCGCGCATGTCCATCATGCCGAAGCGGGCCACCGTGCAGCGCAACACGCGCAGCGCGCCCTCCCCCAGCCCGGCTTCCACGGGCGAGCCGGTGGACGGGCAGCTGGGTTCGGTGCGTGCGGAGGTGAGCGCGGGGATGGCGGGCGCGCCGGGCCCGCAGCTGGTCTCACTGGCGGGCAGGATAATGACGAGCAGCAGCGTCATCACACCCAATATCAGGCAGATCGCCCCACCCACGAGGTACTTGGGCCTCACGCCCGAAAGCTCCCGGCCACCGCGCTGATCACCCGGACATCATGCCATGGCGGACACGCGGTTTCATGGACCCGCGCAACTGTCACACCCGTCGTGCGTGTCTCCGCTGAACGGACCCGCGCGTCTGTTTCGACGGGTTTACCGCGGGCATTCCTCGGATATGCCGTACGTTGCCCGCAATGAAGTCCATGCCGCTCGCATCATCAGCGGCGTCGGCGCGCTCTTCGCCCTCATCGAGGGCGTCTACATCCTGCTGCTGGTCTTCGACGCGGACCAGTCCAACAAGTTCTTCGGCTTCATCAAGAGGCTGGCCGAACCGCTCGCACTGTTCTTCCCCGGGCTGTTCCACACCAGCAACGCCGACTTCAACATCATCCTGGATTACGGCCTCGCCGCGATCTTCTGGCTGGTCGTGACCGGTTTCGTCGCCCGTGTCATCGCCCGCTGACGCGGCCGGGTCGCGGGGAACACCGTCCCCGCGACCCGCGCCGGCCCCGCGATCGCGCGGGGAAAGGAAGCCTCCGCCCGAGGGTGGATCAGAGCTTGACGATCGAAGTCACCGGGTAATCGCCCTGGCGTTCCCGGCCGTTGAGGAAACCCAGCTCCAGGACGACCGCCGCCGCGGTGACCTCGGCGCCCGCGGCGACGAACAGTTCGGCCGCGGCCGCCAGGGTGCCACCGGTGGCCAGCACATCGTCGAGCAGCAGCACCTTGCGGCCCTTCAGGTCGATGCCATCGGCCGGGATTTCCAGTGCGGCGGAACCATATTCGAGGGTGTACTCGCGGCTCAGGACCGGCGGCGGCAGCTTGCCCGCCTTGCGGACCGCGACCACGCCGGTGCCGAGGATGGCGGCCACGCCCGCGCCCAGCAGGAAGCCGCGCGCGTCGACACCGGCGACCAGATCGGCGTCGGGGGCGCAGGAGGCGAAGCAGTCGAGCACCGCGCGGAAGCCGGCGGAGTCGGCGAACACCGGGGTCAGGTCGGCGAAACGCACACCCGGCGTCGGGAAGTCATCGTGCCAGCGGGTCAGCCGCTGGACCGCTTCCTCGGCGCGCGCGGCCCGCTCCCCCACCAGTTCGGCCGTCTCCAGCATCTCGTGCTTGCTCATCTACACCCACTCCTCGTTCACCACGCCGGTCGGCACCACTACCGTTTCAGTACCCAGCGATCCATATTCCAGCCCGCGCCCGCCTTGGTGGCGCTGGCGATCCCGTTCTCCATACCGTTGCCGAACCCGATGGTGCGGGGGGAGGCGAACAGCGGAATCGACGGCATCTCGCTCCAGAGCAGGTTCTCCTGCTCGTTGAGCAGGTTCAGCACGGCCGTCGAGTTGTCCTCCGCCGCAAGCTGATCCGCGATGGCATCGTAGCGGCCGTTGCCGAACCGCCCGAAATTCAGGCCGGCGCCGGTGCGCAGCGCGGCGATGGCGTCGGTCGCGCCGAGCGTGCCGGAGGGCCCCGGCATGGCGGCGGTGCCGCCCAGGACGGCGTCGACCTTGCCCTCGGTGAGCTGCGAGGCGGCGAAATCCGGTGCGCCCGCGTCGATCACGTTCACCCCGGCGGCCCGGCAGGCGTCGGCGATGGCGGCGACCATGGCCGCGCGGCGCTCGTCGGGCTTGACGTAGCCGATGCGCACGGTCTGGTTGGCCACGCTCGACGACGCCGCGGCCTGTGCGGCGGTGCCGTCGCCCTTGTACTTGTCGCCCGCACCCGAGATCGACTGGTAGTACACCGAATCCTGTTGCACGGTCCGCGAATTCAGCGGCCCGGCGCCCAGGCCGATCTTGACGGTGTAGTCCGGGTGCCCGAACTTCTCGAACAGCGCCGCCCGCGGCACGCAGGAGGCGAACCCGCGCCGCGCGTCCACGCGGTCGAACACGCCGCCGGTGCCCAGCACCAGCTGCTCCACACCGCGACCGGGCAGGTTCTGATGGTGGAAGCCGCCCAGGCTCGCGTCACCCAGCGATCCCGCGCCCACGTCCAGCACGCCGATCGAGTTGTCGGACACCTTGGACTTCAGGTCGGAGTGCCGGTCCCAGACCACGATGCGCCCGGTCCGGGGCTGGTTGCCCCACCACTTCTCGTTCTTCACCAGGACCAGGCCGTCCTTGTCGGTGAAGGAGTCGACGCGGTACGGCCCCGAGGAGGGCAGCACGGTCGTGTCGAGCTTGCCGGGGGTGAGCTTCCAGCCGTTGTTCCAGAAGTCGGCCACCCGCTCCAAGGTGGGCACGTCGCTGGTCTGCACCGGGGTCACCACGTTCGGGATCTTCACCTGCGTGGCGACCACGTGCGCGGGCATCAGTTCGGCGGCGTTGAACAGCGTCTTCCACGCCGAGTAGTGCTTGCCCGGCCGGAACAGCACGGTGGCGTCCTTGGATCCGGGCTGGCAGTCGACGCGTTCGATATCGCGGTAGCCGTCGGTGCTCGCCGCGTCGAACAGCGGGACCGGACCGCCCGGAGCGGGCTTGGTGAACCGCCCGCTGCGCGCGGCCCAGGTCAGCACCAGGTCGTCGCAGGAGGTGGGGATGCCGTCGGAGTAGACGCCCTCCGGATTGAGCCGGTACTGGATGGTCTGGGCCTCGCCGGGCACCTCCTTGGCGGTGCCGGTGTCGGTGTCGGCCACCGGCTGCCCGTCGGGTCCGGTGTAGAAGAACCCGGTCAGCACCCGCGAGAACACCGCGGCCGCACCGCTGTTCGCGCCGAGCGCGCTGCCGCCGTTGTAGGAGGCGACGACCGCGTCCACGCCGTACCCGATGGAGGGCACCTGGTTCTTACCCGCACAGCCCGCCAGCGCGCCGGCGGCGAGCGCACCCGCCAGCAGCGCGACGGCGGTCCGGCGCACGGTCGTGTCGACGGCGGTGCGCCGCACAGCCCGATGGTCTTGCTTCACCCGCGAAACCCCCTGCGTGCCTAGTGCCGTCGCTGCTGTCGTTTCCCACTCGGCCGGGCGCCCGGACGCGGCGCCCGGGTGCCCTGACTGCGCGGCCCGTGCTCACGCGCGACGCCGTTGCCTTGACCGTTGCCATTGGCTCCGGCCGTGCCCGGCGCAGGTGCTGGTTCGATGTACTCG
>NZ_JBSGCY010000108.1:0-23420 GCF_053602115.1 Nocardia sp. NPDC004582
GGGCTCGATCCAGTGGATCGAGCCCGGCCGCTTGGTTTTTCGAGCCAGGGCCCGGACATCGCCCGGCCCGGGGCGGCGGCGTTCTACTTGAACGGGCCGATGCCGGTCAGCGGGTTGCCGCCGTGCAGGTAGACATAGACCAGGATGGCCGCGGCCACCGCGGCGACGAAGGCGGCCAGCGAACCCAGGAACGGGCGGGTGGACCAGGCCCGGTTGCGGTCGAGCGAGTAGCGGCCGGGGCCGGTGAGGATGAGCGCGGTGGTGATGCCGACCAGGATCGAGTCGATCTCGACCGAGTTGGTCTTGGCGGAGTACTGGAAACCGGGAACCATGCCCTGCTTCCACATCCACCCGTCCAGGATCACCGCGAGCAGCGCGCCCGCGGCCAGCGGCGTGGCCAGGCCGAGCACGACCAGCACGCCACCGCCGAGCTCGCCCGCGATGAGCATGGGCACGGCCAGGTCGACATGCTTCCAGCCGCCGCCCTCCATGGAGGTCTTGATGCCGTCGAGGCCGGGTCCGTGGAACCAGCCGAAGGCCTTCTGCAGACCGTGGTAGAGAAAGGTGCCGCCGATGACCAAGCGCAGCAACAGCAGTCCGAGGTCCGCGGTGCCGCGGCGGTCGTCGCGGCGGCGGCGGCCGTTGTTCTCCGGGGGCGCGGCGGGCGCCGGGGGGATGCTGGCGAAGGAATAGGTCGGGGACGGCTCGGCGGTGGTGCCGTTGGCCGCGCCCGGGATGGCGTTCTTGACCTGCGAGTAGAGCGGGACGTCCAGATCGAGGCCGAGTTCCTCGTCGGTGCGCGGCAGGCTCCGTTCGGTGCCGTGGCCGACCTGCTGCGGCGTGATCTTCTCGGTCGCCTGGCCGGGCTGCTCGGTGGCCTGCCCGGGCGGGCCGGGCGGCGACGAGATCGGCTCCGTGGTCTGCGGGCCGGACGGGGCGGCGAACTGCTCGGTCGGCGAGTCGAAGGGGCTGCGGACCGGTGCACCGGCCGGGCGCGGAGCTGCGGGCGTGGTGTCGCCCGCCGCGGCGGACGGCTCGTTCGGCTTGTTCGTCACCCGGGCCAGAGTATTAGCCGCAACCGCCCGGCACCCCGCAGAACGCGGGCGTGTCCGCTGTCCGATTCGTGCCACCGCGCGGTGTCGGACTCGGCGGCGGGCTCGCGCCACACCCGGGTGAGGATTCAGAACACACCCGGGTGCGGGTTCCGGGCGCGGCACGGCGAATATTTGCCCCACCCCGTCCGAGCGGTGGCGGCAGGTTTTCCGTAACGTCTCCACCATGAGTGTGGTTGCCGCTGGCCGGGTACGGGTGGGTACGCGGAGGGTCCGGGTGGGCGCGGGACGGGCCGTCCTGGGTGTGACGCTCGGCGCCGTGCTGCTGTCCGGTTGCGCGCGCTTCGACGATCGCGCCTCCAGCCCGTTCACCACCGAGCCGACCTGGCAGGACGCCGAGCCCAAGACCACCACCCCGAAGACGCCGCCGACCAATGCCAAGCGTCCGGATCTGCCGTGCGTGGATCCCGATCTGGCCGTGGTGGTCTCGTGCCTGGACACCACCGGGGGCCTGGTGGCGCTGCCGGACGGCGGCAGCGCGCTGGTGGCCGAACGGACCACCGGACGCATCCTGAAGGTGATCGCCACCGATGAGGGTGAGCCGCCGGCACCGGTCGAGGTGGCACGCCTCGACGTGGATCCGTCCGGCGACGGCGGTGTCACCGGGCTGGCGCTCTCGCCCACCTTCGGCGAGGACGGCCTGATCTACGCGTATGTGACGACGCCCAGCGACAACCGGGTGGTGCGCATCTCCACCGACGGCGGCGCGCCCAAGCCGATCCTGACCGGAATCCCGAAGGGCGCCAACGGCAATCGCGGCTCCATCGACTTCTCGTCGCACGATCGCATGCTCGTCCTCACCGGCGACGCGGGCAACCCGGCCCTGGCCGGTGACACCGGCTCGCTGGCCGGGAAGCTGCTGAGCGTCAACTCCCCCGCGCCCGGTGCGGCCGCCGAGGTGCTGGTGTCCGGAATCGGGGTCGCGGGCGGCGTGTGCTCGGACGGCAAGGGTTCGATCTGGTTCACCGACCGCACGGCCACCGAGGACCGTCTGCAGCGGGTCGGGGCGGACGGTGTGGCGGTGAAGGCGTGGACCTGGCCCGATCACCCGGGTGTCGCGGGCTGCGCGGCGGCCACGGACGCGGTCGCGATCTCCATGACCAATCAGAAGGCGCTGGCCGTCGCCACGGCCGACAAGAACACGCACGCGGTGACGGCCGCGCCCTCGCTGCTGGCGCAGGACAAGTACGGGCGGCTCGACGGTGCGGCGATCGGCGGTGACGGCAATATCTGGGTCGGCACCGTGAACAAGCCCGACGGCAATCCGAACCAGTACGACGATCGCGTGGTGCGGATCCCGCCGCCGCGCGGCGGTGAGGGCAACGGTCCGGACTAGCCACCCGGCTCACATCGCGGCGCACAGCTCACGCTGTGCGCCGCGACGCATGTCCGGCTCGGGTTCGCGGCTCAGGCGCGCGCGGCCTGTTCGACCGGCATCTGCAGTTCGATGACCCATTCGGCGGAGGCGGGATCGCCGGGGGCGTCGAGGTAGACCTCGCGGATGGGAGCGCAAGGGGCGTAACCGTTCTCGTCGGCCCAGCGGCCCATGGCCTCGAACGACACGCACAGTTCCGACAGCTTGCCTCGGTGGGCGAGGGTGGCGGCGTGGGTGATCGCGGGCAGTTCACGCAGCTCGAACGGGACGCCGGGGGTGGCGGTGCCCGCGACCTGGTGGGCGACGTGGACGCGCAGACCCGCTTCCAGCTCTTCGTAATACACGACCGGCGCGCCGGTGATGGTGAGCCCGGCCTCCGGGATCGACTTCCCCAGCCGCTCGTAGAGCCGTTGGATGATCGGGCCGACCGCGGCCTCACCGGATTCGGCCGCCACATCGCTCATTTCGGCGACGAGCGTGGGGGCCAGGGATTTCACGACGATTTCCTGCTCGGGCATGACACCCTCCCTTTCGATACGCAGGAGCCTCGCCTCGACGGACTGCAGTCGCGCGGTGTCCGCGGCCACCTGGGTGGCCAGCTGGGCGCGACGCAGTTGCAGCAT
This sequence comes from Nocardia sp. NPDC004582, assembly GCF_053602115.1. Lineage (NCBI taxonomy): Bacteria > Bacillati > Actinomycetota > Actinomycetes > Mycobacteriales > Nocardiaceae > Nocardia > Nocardia sp. NPDC004582. Next base: position 3,111 of record NZ_JBSGCY010000108.1, read on the forward strand.
GCCGTGCAACCGTTCCGCGGACAGCTGACCGTCGAGCATCTCGGCCACCTGTTGCAGGGTGAAGCCGAGATCCTTCAACGCGACGATGCGGTTGAGCCGGGCGAGCTGATCGGCCGTGTAGAACCGATAGCCCGAACAGGGATCGACCTCGGACGGCGGTAACAGCCCGATCTCGTCGTAGTGGCGCAGCATTCGCACCGACACCGATCCGAACCTGGCGAAGTCTCCGATACTGAACATGACTCCTCCAGGCTCGGGCCTCACACGGTGTGAGGGTCAAGCTCATGATGGCTCAGCAGGCTCGGGGCGCGCGGCTGGTGCCGCGCGCCCCGAAGACGAGAGTTCGGTGGGTGGGGTCCACCAGGCGGCTCGCGAGGTCAGCTGCGCGCCACCGATTGTTGCCTCGGCTGGATCAGCCTTCGACTCCGCAGGCGGCGAGGACCAGTTCGCGGACGCGGGCGGCGTCGGCCTGGCCGCGGGTGGCCTTCATGACGTCGCCGACGACCTTGCCGGCGGCCTGGACCTTGCCGGAGCGGATCTTCTCGGCGATGTCGGGGTTGGCGGCGAGGGCCTTCTCGACCTCGGCCTGCAGGGCGGAGTCGTCGGAGACCATGCCCAGGCCCTTGGCCTCGACGATGGCGGCGGGTTCGCCCTCGCCGGCGAGGACGAAGTCGACGACCTGCTTGGCGACCTTGTTGTTGATGGTCTTGGCCTCGACCAGCCCGGCCACCTCGGCGACCTGCTTCGGGGTGATGGGCAGGTCCTCCAGCGAAACCTGGCTCTCCTTGGCCTTTTCGGTGAGGTAGGCGACCCACCAGGAGCGCGCGGCGTCGACCGAGGCGCCGGCGTCGACGGTCGCGATGATCAGGTCCAGCGCGCCGGCATTGACCAGGTCGCGGAACACCTCGTCGGACAGACCCCAGTCGGACTGGATGCGGGCGCGGCGCAGCCACGGGTACTCGGGGATGGTGCCGCGCAGTTCCTCGACCCAGGCGGCGTCGGGCGCGATGGGCTCGAGGTCGGGCTCGGGGAAGTAGCGGTAGTCCTCGGCGGTCTCCTTGATGCGGCCGGGCGAGGTGGTGCCGTCGGTCTCGTGGAAGTGGCGGGTCTCCATGAGGATCTCGCCGCCGGCGGCCAGCACCGCGGCCTGGCGCCGCATCTCGAAGCGCACCGCGACCTCGACGCTCTTGAGCGAGTTGACGTTCTTGGTCTCGGTGCGGGTGCCGAATTCCTTGGCGCCCTTGGGCATCAGCGACACGTTGGCGTCGCAGCGCAGCGAGCCCTGCTCCATCTTCACGTCGGACACGTCGAGGGACTTGAGCACCTCGCGCAGCGCGGTCACGTACGCCCGCGCCACCTCGGGGGCGCGCTCGCCCGCGCCCTCGACGGTCTTGGTGACGATCTCGATCAGCGGCACGCCCGCGCGGTTGTAGTCGAGCAGCGAGTGCGACGCGCCGTGGATGCGGCCGGTGGCGCCACCGACGTGCAGCGACTTGCCGGTGTCCTCCTCCATGTGCGCACGCTCGATCTCGACGCGGAAGACGGCGCCGTCATCGAGCACCACGTCCAGGTAGCCGTTGGTGGCGATCGGCTCGTCGTACTGGCTGATCTGGTAGTTCTTCGGCTGGTCCGGGTAGAAGTAGTTCTTGCGCGCGAACCGGCCCCACGGGGTGATGGAGCAGTTCAGCGCGAGCCCGATCCGGATCGCGGCCTCGACGGCCTTCTCGTTCACCACCGGCAGCGAGCCCGGCAGGCCCAGGCACACGGGGCACACCTGGGTGTTGGGCTCGGCGCCGAATTCGGTCGGGCAGCCGCAGAACATCTTGGTCGCGGTGCCCAGCTCGACGTGTACTTCCATGCCGAGCACCGGGTCGTACCGGTCGATGACATCGGAGTAGTCCATCAAGTCCACGGTCGCTGCGCTCATGCGCTCCATCCTATTTACCCGCCGATCAGTCCACGGCGATGGCCTCCACGATGGGCATCCGGGCGGCGCGCAAGGCGGGCGGAATCGCCCCGAGCAGGGCCAGTCCGAGCGCGATGATCGCGTACGCCACCAGCAGTGGGCTGGGACGATAGGCGATATCCATGGAGATGGCGTGCCCGAGCGCGACGGTCGCCAGATAGTGCACGCCCGATCCGATCACCAGTCCCAGGGCCGCGCCGGTCAATCCGATGCCCGCGGCCTCGGTGAGCACGGTGCGCAGCAGGAAGCGGCGGCTGGTGCCCATGGCCCGCAGCACACCCAGTTCGCGGCGGCGTTCCAGCACCGACAGCATCAGGGTGTTGAGCAGGGCGATGGTGGCGACCAGTACCACGATCCAGAGGATGGCGGAGCTGATCGCCGTGCCCTGCTGGACGCTCGACGAGATCGCGTCCACCGCTTGCCGTCCGGTGCTGACGTGGATGTCGGCGGGCACGGCGGCGCGGACGGCGGCCATCACCGCGGCGTGGTCCGCGCCGGGCGCGAAGTCGATGCCGATGATGGTCTCGCCGGGCCGCTGATACCACTGCTGCATCACTCCGAGGTCGAGTACGACCACCCCGGCGATGGCGGAGAAGTAGGGCACCACCCGCAGTACCCGCACCCGATGTTCCCCGGAGGGGGTGGGCAGCGTCAGTTCGGAGCCCTGCTCGACGCCGAGGGAGCGGGCCACGTCGCGGGAGATGACGATGCCCTCGCCCGCGGCCATGCGCGCCTGCTCGCTCTTGCTCACCGAGTCCAGTGCCGAGGTCCGCGCGACGCCGTCCTCGTAGCCCTGCAGCATGACGCGGCCGCGGCCCAGGGTCGCGAAAGCCATTTGCGCCGAACCGACGCCGCCGACGCCGGGGATGGCGGCCAGCTTCGCCTTCAGGTCGGCGGGCAGCAGCGGCCCGGTGGGGAACTGTTCCATGGCGGTCGGGCTGACGAACACGTCGGTGCGGCCCAGGCCCTGGAAGCTGTCGGTGGCGGCGCTGACCATATTGCGGCTGGCATTGCCCATGGCGACGATGGCGGTGATGCCGATCATGACCGTCATGACGGTGGCCCACACGCGGCGCGGCGCGCGTTCGATGGTGGTGGCGCCCAAGGCTCCGGGCGCGCCGAAGAGTCCGGCCACCGCGGCGACGGCGCGCACGATGGGTCCGGTGGCGGCGAAGCACAGCACCACCGATCCGGCGATCGACAGCGAGATCGCGCCGATGGAGTAGCGGCCCAGATCCAGTTCGGCCACCGCGATGGCGCCGCCCACCATGGCCAGGCCGAGGGCGGCCGCGGACCAGCGCAGCAGCGGGCTCACCCGGTCGGCCGTGCCGACGCCGATCGGTGCCAGCGCCTCGATGGGCGCGACCTTGTACACCTGCCGCGCCGCCAGGGCCGCGGCCGCGACGCTGGCCAGCACGCAGGCCGCGATCGCCACCGGCACCGCGTACCCGGGCACCTCGTATTCGGTGCGCGATTCCACGGAGTTCACGATCGCGGCGGGCAGCTGATGAATCGCGGTGCGGCCCATGAAGATTCCGATGACCGCGCCGATCAGGCCGCCCACCAGGCCGAGCAGCGCCGCCTCGGTGAGCAGGTCGCGCACCATGGGCCCGCCCTTGCCGCCCATGGCCCGCAGCAGCGACAGGGTCGGGCGGCGTTGCGCCACCGCCATGCTCATGGCGTTGTAGATGAGGAAGGTCGACACGATCAGCGCCGCCGCCGAGGAGGCGAGGGTGGAGAAGCGCACCAGCATGATCGCCCCGCCCGCCTGCGCGGCGCGCAGGTCCGGATCGGCGACCACGGCCCGGCCCGCGACCACCTTGGTCAGGTCCGAACGCAGTTGTCCGGCATCGGTTTTCGGGGCGGGCACGATCTGCACCGAGTCGATGTGCCCGGTCCGGCCGGTGATCTTCTGCGCCACCGGCAGCAGCGCGAACACGATGTGGCCGCCGTTGAGTTTGGCGGCGGTGGCATCGTCGATGACGCCGGCGACCGTGGCGGTCACCGTGCCGAGCTGGAACCGCTCGCCCTCGCCGTGCCCCAGGGCGGAGCCGACCAGCACGCCGTTGGGGACCGTGAGCAGTTTGCCCGCCTGGTCTTTCAGCGTCCCGCCGAGATCGCTGCCGAGCCCGGCGATGGACTGGTCGACACCGATCAGCAGCGCCCGCTCGTCGTCGGCCCCGATGGACTGGCGCAGCATCGGCGCGGCCGTCTCGACGCCGGGCACGGTCCGGATCTGTTGCAGCAGTGACTGATCGAAGCCCGCGTCGGTGATGCCGCTGACCTCGAGCTCGGCCTTGCCGCCGAGGCTGTGGGTGAGTTTGTCCACCGAACCGGTGATGGATCCGGAGATGCTGAAGACCGAGACCAGCAGTCCGGCGGAGACTCCCATCACCACCATGGCCATGATGGTGCGGGCGCGGTGGGCGAGCAGCTCACCGATATTGAACAGCCATAGGCGGTCCCAGGCGGCGCGGATCATGCGCGCACCGCCCCGGCGCCGTTCACGGCAGCACCGTTCACGTCGGGTTCGGACGCCTCGTGGCCGGCCTCGGGGACCGTCCGGACCTCCCCGTCATCCCCCCGCTCGACCCGGTCGATGGACCCGATCCGCCCGTCGCGCAGGTTGATCACCCGGTCGCAGTACCGCACCGCCCCCAGGTCGTGGGTGACCATGACCACCGAGTTCCCCGCCTCGGTGATGTCGGCGAGCAATCGCAGGATCGAGGCCCCGGTCTTGGAGTCCAGGTTGCCGGTGGGCTCGTCGGCGAGGATGAGCGGCGGGTCCATGATCAGCGCCCGCGCCACCGCCACGCGCTGCATCTGCCCGCCGGACAGTTCCCCGGGCCGGTGGTCGGCGCGTTCGCCGAGCCCGACCAGGTCGAGCAGTTCCAGGGCGCGCGGCTTGGCCTTGCGCAATCCGGTGCCGTCCAGCAGTTTCGGGATGGCGACGTTCTCCCACGCGGTGAGCGTGGGCAGCAGGTTGAAGAACTGGAAGATGAAACCGACACGGTGCCGCCGGAATTCGGACTGCGCGTCGTCGTCGAGGTCGCCGATCTCCTTGTCCTGGAAGCGAATCGACCCGGAGTCCGGGGAGTCCAGCGCGCCCAGCAGGTGCAGCATGGTGCTCTTGCCGGACCCGGAGGGCCCGATGATCGCGGTGAACTCCCCCGCCCCGATCCGCAGGCTGACGCCGTCCAGAGCGCGCACGGCCTGCTCACCCACCCGGTATTCCTTGGTGACGTCGGTCAATTCCAGCATGGTCTACCCCTCGAAGATCAGTGCCATCGGTATGGTGCGGTCAGCCGGCCAGCGCGCGCAGGCGTGGTCGGCGATGGTACAGGTGATCGGTGTCCCAGGCATCCAGCAGCGCGCGCAGCGCGGGCTGCTCGGCGCGGAGTTCGGCGTACGCCTCCTGCGCCAGAATGCCCTTCTCCATTGCGTTTTCGAGCTTCACGGTCAGGTGGTTCTCCCACCGGTTCCGCAGCGCCAGCAGCACTCCGTCGGGTCCGCCGAAGAGCCGGTCCAGGTCCGGCAGGTCGTGAAAGAGCGTGGGGTCGACGGGATTTCGCGCGAAGTCGTGGCGCTCCGCCCGGTCCAGGACGGTGTGCAGAATGTCGGTGCGAGCGTGAAAATCTGCCCAGGACATGACGCCAACCTCTCGTTGAACGCCCACTGGTGGCGGGCGTGTCGGCTGTTGTCCCCAAACTACGAGCGGTCCGCCGCCCTGTCGTCGTGCCGCGGACGCGACTTGACCTCCTACCCCGGTAGGAGACGAGCCCCTGCCGCCGGACGATGTACGCCGTCTGATTCGACGGATAGCCTTGCAGAATGAACGTGACCAGCGCCACCCCCGCCGCCCTGGGGCAGGAGTTGCTGGAGGGACTGCGCCGCGCCGGCGTGGGGTTCCGGCGCTTCCTGCGCAATCCGTTCGCCGACTATCAGCGCTGGGTGGAGTCGACGGGGTTCGACTACCCCGCCTCGATGGCCATCCTGGTGGATTCGATGATGTGCACGATCGCGATCGTGGCCTTCGGCCAGCGCGTGGCGGCCGGGTATTTCCCCGGCGTCGTCGCGGTGGTGGCGCTGATGCTCATCTGCCTGACCGGTCCGCCGTGCATCATCCTGGACTTCAAGCCGCGGCCCGTGCTGCTCGCCACGCTGACCGTGGCCGCGGCCGCGCTGTTCCTGGCGCAGCCGGTCCCGTTGGACGTCGCGCCGCTGGTCCTGATCATCATCGCCGGTGAGATCGCGGCCATCACCGGCCCGGCGGTGAGCGTGCCGGTCGCCCTGGTCATGTTCGCCGAGCTCATGTTCTTCGAATCGATCGGGCATATCGAGGGGTTCACCTGGTTCGCGCTGGGCATCCTGTTCGCCTGGTTCACCGGCCAGCTGCTCAACTATCAGCGTCGCTACCTGTATCAGGAGCGCGACTATCAGGACATCCGCGCGCAGGCGGCGGCCGACGAGGAGCGCCGCCGCATCGCCCGCGAGGTGCACGACGTGATCGCGCATTCGCTGAGCATCACGCTGTTGCACGTGACGGCCGCCCGGCACGCCTTGCAGACCGACCGGGACGTGGACGAGGCCATCGACGCGCTGTCCGACGCCGAACGGCTGGGCCGCCAGGCCATGGCCGATATCCGGCGCACGGTCGGCCTGCTCGGCGACCGGCCCGCCACGCTCGCGCCGGAACCGGATCTCGACGACATCGACGAGCTGGTGTCGGATTTCGTGCGCGCCGGGGTGACGGTCGACTATCGCCTCGAGGGCGACCGGTCCGCGGTGACCGCCGGGGTGGGCCTGGCCATGTACCGGATCTGCCAGGAGTCGCTGGCCAATGTCGCCAAGCACGCCCCGGGCGAGCGGGCGCGGCTGCGAATCCTCTTGCACCCCAAGCACATCGACATCACGGTGACCAATACGCTGGCGGCCGGGGCGGCCCCGCGAGCCGGGAACGGCATGGGCATCTCCGGAATGCGGCAGCGGGTCGCGCCGCTGGCCGGGCGGCTCACCGCGGGGCCGGACGACGACGGCTGGCGGGTGTCGGCGCACATTCCGCTGACCGGGACCGTGCCCTGCGGTTTCACCGCCGCCGACGACCACCTGCAGTCGCTGCTGCAACCGCTGTTCCGCAAGACCGCCCAGGAGGGTTTGTGACCGACCGCTCGGACGAGGACCTGATCGGCGTCCTCGTCGTCGACGACCAGGAGCTGGTCCGCGGCGGGCTCCGCCGGATCCTGCGCCGCCGAGACGGATTCGCGGTGAGCGAATGCTCCGACGGGGATGAGGTGCCCGCCGCGGTCGCCGCCCACCGCCCCGATCTGGTCCTGATGGACCTGCGGATGAAGCGGATCGGCGGCATCGAGGCCACCCGCACCCTGCGCGGCGCCCCCGGCGCGCCCCCGGTGCTGGTGCTGACCACCTTCGACGACGACCAGCTGCTGTCCGGCGCGCTGCGCGCGGGCGCGGCCGGGTTCCTGCTCAAGGACTCCCCCGCCGAGGACCTGATCCGCGCGGTGCGCACGGTCGCGGGCGGCGGCTCGTGGCTGGACCCGACCGTCACCCCGCGTGTCCTGAATACCTACCGTTCGGCGCGTCCCACCCCGGCGGCCGCCGGCAATCGTCTCTCCGAGCTCACGGTTCGCGAGCTCGAGGTGCTCGAACTCATCGGCAGAGGCCGGGTCAACACGGAGATCGCGACCACGCTCGGCATCTCGGAAGTAACGGTGAAGAGCCATGTGGGACATATCTTCGGGAAGCTTGGGTTACGCGACCGCTCCGCGGCCATCGTCTTTGCGTTTGACCACGGCGTAGTCGCACCGGGAGAATCCACCTCTTAGAGGGGTGGGTCGCGGGTCCTCGTCTGCTTCCCTCCCAAGAGTGTGGAGGTTTGACGGGGTGGATGCGCCATCGCGGGCCGGGAGCAGGTTCGGGCCGTACGAGTTGCGCTCGCTGCTCGGCAAGGGCGGCATGGGCGAGGTCTACGAGGCCTACGACACGTCCAAGGATCGGGTCGTCGCGCTCAAACTGCTGCCCGCCGAGCTCGCCAAAGACCCGTCCTACCAGGAGCGTTTCCGGCGCGAGTCGCAGGCGGCGGCCCGGCTGGCGGAGCCGCACATCATCCCCATCCACGACTGGGGCGAGATCGACGGCGTGCTCTACATCGACATGCGCCTGGTGCGCGGTCGCGATCTGCGCTCGCTGCTGGACGCTTCGGGGTCGCTGCCGCCGCTGCGGGTGATCGGGATCGTCGAGCAGGTGGCGGCCGCGCTGGACGCCGCGCACTACTCGGGGCTGGTGCACCGCGATGTGAAACCCGCCAACATCCTTGTGACTGATGCAGATTTCGCATATCTCGCGGATTTCGGCATCGCGCGCGCCGAGGGCGACTCCACCATCACCATGACCGGCACGGCGGTGGGCTCCTACGCCTACATGGCCCCCGAGCGGTTCGACGCCGGCCCGGTCTCCGGTCGCGCCGACATCTACTCGCTGGGCTGCGTGCTGCACGAATGCCTCACCGGCGCCAAGCCGTTCCCGGCCGACAACATGAGCGTGCTGATCCGCTCGCATCTGTCCGAGGCGCCGCCCCCGACCAGCATGCTGCGCGAGGGGATTCCGCCCGCCCTGGACGCGGTGATCGCCAAGGCGCTCGCCAAGGACCCGAACCACCGCTTCTTCACCGCGGGCGAATTCGCTCGGGCCGCCCGCGCCGCGCTGGCCGGTCAGGGCCTGCCCCCGAATCCGCCGGGCGCCGGAGCCCCGGGCGCGCCGGGGCAGCCGGCGCGGCCCGGCCGGACCGTGCCGCCCGGGCCGCCGGTCGGCGCGCCCCCGACCACCGTGCTGCCGACCGGCGGTCCGGCCGGTCCCGCGACGACCCTGCTGCCGGGCGGGACCCCGCCCGCCCGCAACACCGATCCGACTGTGCGGCAACCCAATCCCGGCCGCCCGAACACCACGTCGATCCCGGCGTATATCACCGGCTCCTTCCCGGCGGCCGAGGATCCCTCGCCGTCGAGCGATCTGCCGATCATCACGCCCTCGGACCCGACCCGGGTGCGGGTCAGCGACTTCCACTACACGCCGCTGCCGCCGGACGCCCAGCAGCAGGCGGTGTGGGGTCACGCGCAGGCGCAGCAGCGGGAATTCCCGTACGCGCCCGCGCCGGATCCCTCGCTGTATCCGACCTCCGAGCACGCCATCGTGCAGCCCGAGCCGCGGGAGCCGGGGCGGCGGCGCAAGAAGTCGGTGGCGGCGCCGGTGTCGATCGCCGTGCTGGTGGTGGCGCTGGTCGCGATCGCCGGTGCGATCGGCTGGCAAGTCCTCGACCGCTCCGGCAACGAAACACCCATAACGACGGCAGCACAGGGGGTTCCGGGTACCACGCCTGCGCACTCGCAGCAGCAGACGAGCCCGGTCGCGCCCACCACGACATCCGACGCGGTCCAGCTGCCGGCGGGTGCTACGCCGTGTCCACCGACGTATGCGGCGCTCGGCGGCTTCGCCAATTCCGCGATCGGAAACACGGTCACGTCTTGTCCTTTCGCGGAGGCGGTGCGCCGGTCTTATGCCGATACGGCTACAGGCCGGCCGGGGTCGCCGGTTACTGTGGTGGCAGTGAGTCCGGTGACCGGCCGGTCTTACACGATGAACTGCACGGCCGCAGGCAAATTGGTGACCTGCGCCGGTGGTGAGAACGCGGTGGTGTATGTCTACTGATCCGATTCCGGCCTGTTGCAAGGGTTTTGTGCGCGGGCTGGCGGTCGCGGCCGTCCTGGCCGTGTCCGGGTGTGGTGTGAATGTCGGTGCGGTGCACCATTCTTCGGCGCAGGCCGATGACATCAAGCCGGTGGGCGACAGCTCGAAGCTGCAGTCCCCCACGCTGATCGCGCCCGAATTGCCCGAACTGTTCGGTTTACCGAAAACCCTCGCGTTCGCAGCGGATTTCGCCGATCTGAAGGCCGGCATGGAAGGCCGGATCGGCCTCGCGGTGATGCCGGTCGGCGGCGGCGACATGACCCAGCTCGGTGACTGGACCACCGGCATCGCCTGGTCCACCATCAAGGTGCCGCTGGCCTTGGCCGCACTGCGCAACGACCCCACCGGTATGCGCTCCACCGCCGAGGCCGCCATCACCTTCTCCGACAACGATGCGGCGCAGACGCTGTGGACCTCGCTGGGCACCGGCAGCCAGGCCGCCGAGGCGGTCGAGTCGATCCTGCGCGAGGCCGGCGACACCGTCACCGATGTGGCCGCCCGCCACACCAAACTGGCCGCGCTGGAATCGGATGATCTGCTCGCCTTCGGCGCGACCGACTGGTCGCTGGCCGACCAGGTGCACTTCGCCTCCCGGCTGCCCTGCCTGCCGCGCGCCAATTCCGTTGTCTCGCTGATGAGTGAGATCACCCCCAGCCAGAGCTGGGGCCTGGGCCGGCTGATCGGCGCGGAATTCAAGGGCGGCTGGGGTCCCGACGACGACACCGGCAAGTACACCGTCCGCCAGTTCGGGCTGGTCCCGACGCTGAACGGACCGGTGGCGGTGGCGCTGGCGGCCGAACCCGATTCGGGCAGTTTCGATGACGCCACCGACATGATGGACAAGCTGGCGCTGCTGGTCGGCGACCACCTGCCCGACCTGCACGGCGGACTCTGCTCGCACTGACCCGTCGGGACCGTGAGAATCCCTGAGATTGACGGGGTTCAGGTGCGTCCGCTAGGAACAGGGAACGCGCCGGACGCCGGGGCAGATGGAGGTTGGACGGGTGCACGCACCGATGTCACGCGGACGGCGACTCGCCCGGACCGCCGGTCGCGGCACCCTGGTGTTGCTGCTCGGCGCCTTGACGGCCTGCACCAGCAAACCCGTCCTGGTACCCGACAAAACGAGCACCGCCGCGACGCCCGGTGCCACCGTCCCCGCCACCGCGGTCGCCTTGCCGGGCACGCTGGCCTGGGATTTCGTCAATGAGCTGAAGCCGTCGCTGTCGGGCAAGGTGGGGCTGGCCATCGTGCCGGTCGGCAGCGATCGCCCGGTGGCACTGGGCGATTGGAGCTCGGGGCCGGGCTGGTCGACCATGAAGGTGCCGCTCTCCCTGGCCGCGCTGCGCAAGAGCGCCTCCAACCAGACGGCCGCGATCAATGCCATCGAGTACTCCGACAACAGCGCGGCCGACACGCTCTGGCAGGCGCTCGGCTCGCCCGATGTCGCCGCCCAGACCGTCCAGGACGTGCTACGCGAGGGTGGCGACACCGACACCACGGTGCCCGCCACCCGCACCCGATCCGACTACTCGGCGTTCGGGCAGGCCGACTGGTCGCTGGCCAATCAGGTGAAATTCGCGGCCAAACTGCCCTGTCTGCCCGAATCCGACGCGGTCACCTCCTTGATGAGCAAGATCGGTCCCGGTCAGCGCTGGGGCCTGGGCACGCTGGACGGGGCCGAGTTCAAGGGCGGCTGGGGCCCCGACACCAGCGGGAACTACCTGGTCAGGCAGCTGGGCCTGATTCCCACCGCGGGCGGGCAGATCGCCATCGCGATTGCCACCCAGCCCAATTCGGGCTCCTTCGACGACGGCACCGTCATTCTCACCAAGGTCGCCACCCTGATCGGCAAGCACCTCGACGAGCTGCGGGGCGGCGTCTGCGCGGCCGGCTGACGGCCCGGCAGAACCGCCGCGAACCGTAACCGGCGGTTCACGGGGGTGCGACCCACGAACCACCGATCGCAGGGCAAGATGGGGTCCATGCGCATCGGAGTCTTGACCGGAGGCGGAGACTGCCCAGGCCTGAATGCCGTGATCCGTGCCGTCGTTCGCACCGCGAACGGCCGCTGGGGGGATGCCATCGTGGGATTCCAGGACGGCTGGCGCGGACTACTCGAGGATCGCAAGATCCAGATCCTCAACAATGACCGCACCGACCGGCTGCTCACCAAGGGCGGCACCATGCTCGGCACCGCGCGCACCAATCCGGACGTGCTGCGCGCCGGACTCCCCCGCATCAAGCAGACCCTCGACGACAACGGCATCGACGCGCTCATCCCCATCGGCGGCGAGGGCACCCTGACCGCCGCCTCCTGGCTGGCCGACGAGGGCGTGCCCGTGGTGGGCGTGCCCAAGACCATCGACAACGACATCGACTGCACCGACACCACCTTCGGCCACGACACCGCGGTCGCCATCGCCACCGAGGCCATCGACCGGCTGCACACCACCGCCGAATCCCACCAGCGCGTCATGCTGGTGGAGGTGATGGGCCGGCACGCGGGCTGGATCGCCATCAACTCCGGCATCGCCGCCGGCGCCCACCTCACCCTGGTGCCCGAGGTGCCGTTCGACGTGGACGAGGTCTGCGCCATGGTGAAACGGCGCTTCCAGCGCGGGGATTCGCACTTCATCTGCGTGGTCGCCGAGGGCGCGCACCCCGATCCGCAGTCCATGACGCTGCGCGACGGCGGCATCGACGAATTCGGGCATGTCCGGTTCACCGGGGTCGCCCAGCAGCTGGCGCCGGAGATCGAGCGGCGCATCGGCAAGGAGGTCCGGGTGACCGTGCTCGGGCACGTGCAGCGCGGCGGTACGCCGACGCCGTACGACCGGGTGCTGGCCACGCGATTCGGCGTGCACGCGGCGGAAGCCGTGCACGCCGGGCAATTCGGGCAGATGGTGGCGTTGCACGGCACCGAGATCGAGCTCGTGCCGCTGTCGGAGGCCACCAAGCAGCTGAAGCTGGTGCCGCAGGACCGGTATCGGGAGGCCGCCGCCTTCTTCGGCTGAGCCGGAACAGCTCTCACGGCCCTCGCACGCCACCGTGCGAGGGCCGTTCCGCATGCCGGGGAGAACCGCTCAGTCGTCGCGGTGCTGGGCGTAGTGGCGGGCGGCGCGGGCGCGATTACCGCAGGCCACCGAGCACCACTCCTGGCGCGGATGGGATTTCACGAAGTAGCGCACGCAGCGCGGGGCGGGGCAGACGCGGATCTGCTCGGCCTGCGGTCCCCCGAAGAACTCGATGACGGCGTCGGCCAATCCGGCCTTGACCGTGTCCAGTTCGGTCTCGGTCAGCAGCCGGTATTCGAGACGCTGCCCCTCGCTGTCCCATTCGAGTAGCCGCAGCGCGGGTGCGGCGGCGTGATTGACCGCGGCCAGCGACTCCGGGAAGGCCGGCAGCACGGTGGCGTCGGCGGAGCTGGGCGGGTGCGGCGCAACGTATTCCGCGAACAGCGCGCGCACCTGCTGACGCAGCTCCACCAGGGCGGCGCGGTCGTCCTCGGTGGGCAGGTAGGCCTCGAGGTCCACGTACATGGCGACGTTCGCGGCATTCGCGACCAGCCATTCCCGGGTGGATTCAGCGGTGCCGAAGGCATCGGTCAGACCGCGGCTGGTGGCGCGGATGGTGTTCGCCAAACGAAGTGCCAAGGGATCGACCATGACTCGATTCTAACGGGTATTGATTTCGGAAGCCATGATGTTCTAACGTGTGAACGCACGATCTTCCGTTAGAAAGTTGAGGACGTCATGATCACTCCGATCGAGCACGCACCCCTGCTGGACGAGGTCCGCAAGCGCATGGGCCGGGTGCCGAACATGACCAAGGTGATGGCGAACGCGCCCGTGGTACTGGAGGGTTACCTCGGGCTGTCCGGCGCGCTGAAGAAGGGCACGCTGCCCGCCCCGACCTCCGAGCGCATCGCGCTCACCGTCGGCGCGGCCAATGACTGCGGATACTGCGTCGCCGCGCACACCTTCACCGGCAAGCGGGTCGCCAAACTCGGCACCGAGGAGATCGAGGCCGCCAAGCAGGGCACCTCGGCGGATCCGAAGGAGGCCGCGGCCGTCGCCTTCGCCCGCGAGCTGACCGAGAGCCGCGGCAAGGCCGATCCGGCCGCCGCGCTGGCCGCGGGCTGGACCCAGGAGCAGGTGCTCGAGATCGTGGCCCTGGTCGCCCTGCAGACCCTGACCAACTACGTCAACAAGGTCGGCGAGACCGAAAACGACTGGCCCGCCGCGTAATTCGTCTCATACCGAAGGACCACACCCATGAACGGCGTCAAGTCCCCCAGCCTGATCGACGCGCAGGTGCTGCGCGCCCTGCTGCACAACGGCATCGTGGTCCGCGCGGTCGCGCTGGCCGTGGCCACCATCGTGCTGCTCGCCATCCACCACCCCACCTGGGTGCCCTACGCGGTCAGCGGCTACGCCATCTGGAATGCCGCCGCGGTCACCCTCAACTCCGCCCGCGCCGCCGCGCGCGCCGCCTGAGCGCGGCCGAGAACGGCTCGCGCGCAATCTCATCGATCGAATCGCCCCGCGGCCACGGCGGTGGTGAAACGATCCCAATCCGCCGGCGGGAAGACCAGCGCCGGACCACCGGGATGCTTGCTGTCCCGCACCCCGACACCGCCGGCCAGGAACGCGATCTCCACGCATTCCTTGGCACCGGTGCTGCGGGCGCTCTTGAACCATCGGACGCCGGGTTCGACGATCACGTCGCGTACTCCTTCGCCGCCCGCCGCAGGAGGTCGCGGCTGGTCGCCTCGTCCAGCGCGGCGCGCTGAATCGCGTGGTAGGCCTCGCGGTATCGGTCGACCGCGGCCTGCTTCTCCAGATAGAGGTCGCCGAGAAAGTTCTCCAGGTAGACGACCGTGGGTTCGACCGGCCGGTTGCCCGCGTCATGGCCGAAATCCAGGATCACGAACGGGCCCACGGTGTGGCCGATCGGCACCCCCGCCGAGAAGGGTAGAACACGAACAGCGATCGTCGGCAGCGTCGACATGTCGGCCAGCCGCCGCAGCTGCGCCGCCATCACCTGCGGACCGCCCACCACGCGTCGTAGTGCGGTTTCGTGGACCACCACCGCGAAGGACGCGGGACTTCGCTTGCGCGTCAAGAGGCTTTGACGACGGGTCTTCAACTGCACCCGGCGATCCAGTTGGTCGCTTGCAGCATCCGGCCAGTAATCAGTGATCAACACCCGCGCGTACTCGGCGGTCTGCAGCAGGCCGGGCACCAGGTCGGGCTGGTAGGAGATGAGGCCGCGGGCCGAAGCCTCCAGGCCCACATACACATTGAATCCCTCGGGTATCAGATCGTCGTACTCGTGCCACCACGACTTGACGCCGGCCTGTTGCGCGAGGCCGGTCAGGGCGGAGAGGAATTCGTCGTCGAAGTCGTAGATCCGGCACAATTCGCGGACGTCGAGAACCCGGATCTTCTCCGCGTTTCCGGTTTCCAGACGCTGCAGCTTGGATTCGCTCCACTCCATCAGCGCGGCGGCCTCGGCAATCGTCAGATTGCACTGCATCCGGCCTTCCCGCAGGTACCTCCCCAGCTGCCGGCGCGGCAAAGTCGAACCATGATCGGACATCGAATCCTCCCCCACGAAGGCTGTTTTCGGTCACTGCGAATGATGCTCCCACGCGATATGAATGCTGACCTGGAGCTTTCGGAAAGTTTCTCACCGCGGGCGGGCGGCGATTGCCGGTTCGCCGAAACGGTGCTGGACTGGAGTCGCGCCCGGTGAGAACCGGAGCCC
The DNA here is from genome assembly GCF_053602115.1 of Nocardia sp. NPDC004582. Lineage (NCBI taxonomy): Bacteria > Bacillati > Actinomycetota > Actinomycetes > Mycobacteriales > Nocardiaceae > Nocardia > Nocardia sp. NPDC004582. Next base: position 18,610 of record NZ_JBSGCY010000108.1, read on the forward strand.
TGATATCTCTGGACCCACTCGTCCCCGAGCCGGGCGCACCCAATCCCCCTCGTACCGACCCCCGAGCCCGGGTGCGACAAGGACCCGATTGCGGTGTGGCGCGCAAGGAATCTCGATAGGCTGGTGAGGGCCCGGCGCACAGCGCCGCACGCCGAGCGCCAGCGCCGGACCGCGATTTGTCCAGCCCCCTGCGCTGACCCGGTGGACACCATGATGTATCTGTTCGACTGCACGATGGACCCCGGCGACCTGGGCCTGCCTCAGGCCCATCAGGCCATGCAGATCCACAAGTTCTGCACCGTGGACAACTGCCTGGTCCGCCGTCGAGCCCGCCAAATCCTCGTCGACAAAGGGCAAATGGTCCTCGGCGACCGCGCCCGATATCCCCGCTCCTGAAACGTCCCGGCCGCCTAGCCCGACACCACCACGACGGCCACGGCCACCAGCAGCACCAGCGTCAGCACCGCGAGTCCCAGTACCACCAACGCGGTCGCCTGCGAGGCTCCCAGCCGCTGCCCGACCGCCGGAATCGCCGGCGGCCGCACCGGCCCGACCCCGAACGGCGGCGGACCATACCCCTGCTGCCCCGGCATCCCCACCGGCCCGGACGCCGCCCTGTCGACGGTGCCACTCGAAACCGGCTCGGCCACAACGAATTCCGTAGCGGGCGCGGCCCGCACCGCGTTCCCGGCCGCCCGGCTCACATCGGCGGGGACGAAGGCTCCCGAATCGGGATGGCGAGACATCTCGCCGGATTCGCCGTCGCCAGCACCCGACGCGCCGTCGCCCTCACCCTCGCGGGGAACCGACTCGTCCACGGGCGCAGCACCGCCCAGCGGCTCACCGGCCCGGGTCACCGCGTCGCCGCCCGGCGATTCGGAGTCCTCGACGGCATCCGCCGGTGAATTCTCCGTCCCCGCCCCGAGATCCGACGTTCCGGACGGTTCCGACGCAGACTCGGCGACGCCGCTCCCGTCGGCCGATGCCGCGACCGGCACCGCCGGTTCAGCGGCCTCCACCGGCGGGGCCGCCGAAACCACCGGCTGCGCAACGACATCGGTCGGCCGCTGCCACACCTCATCCCCCGACGGCTGCGGCCGATACCTCGGCGCCGACCCGACCTGATCGGCCACCCCCGCGGGCTGCACACGGTCCGCTTCCGGTGATGCCGGGGGGACCGGCGCCCCGCTACCCGGTGGGGCGGGCGCGGGATACGCGGCGGGCCCGGCCGAGGATGGCGGCGGTACCGGATAGGCCGGTCCCACCGGGGGCGGGAGAACCGGCTGGCCGGACTGGGGTTGCGGGGCCGGGTAATGGGGAGCCGCGGCCGGTTGCGGAGAGTTCGGCGCGACCGGCTGGGGCGCCGGATAGTTGGACGCGACCAGCGGGGGCTGGGCGTTGGAAGGCGGCGCGGGGTAGGGCTGCTGGTTCGGGGGGACCGCCGGGGGCGGGTAGGCGGCGGGTGGGGCCTGGTACGGCGGGGCGGGGTAGGGCTGGGCGTAGTTCGGTTGGGGGGCGGGCGGGTTGGGGTAGACGGGGTGCTGGGCCGGGGGGCCGGACAGGGCCCGGCGGGCGGCCTTGGCGAAGTCGGTGCAGGTGGGGAAGCGGTCGGCGGGGCGTTTGGCCATGGCCTTGGTGAGGACGGCGTCCATCGCCGGGGACAGGCCGGGGCGGCGCAGGCTGACCGGAGGCGGGAGCAGCTGGAGGTGGCCGCGGATCAGTTCGCCGGGGTGGGGGGAATCGAAGGGGCCCGCGCCGATCAGCAGCCAGTACAGGGCACAGGCCAGGGAGTACTGGTCGGTGGTGGGGTCGAGGTGGGCGCCGGTCATCTGTTCGGGCGAGGCGTAGGCCAGGGTGGCGGTGAACATGCCCGCCTGGGTCAGGTGGGTGGAGTCCTCGCGCAGGCGGGCGATGCCGAAGTCGGTGAGGAAGACGCGTTCGCCGTGCCCGCCGACCGCGCGGGCCAGAATGATGTTGGCGGGCTTCACATCCCGGTGCAGGACGCCCATGCCGTGCGCGTAGTCCAGGGCGTCGGCGACGCCCTCGATCACCTGCACCGCGCGCTCGGGGGGCAGCGTGGCCACGTTCACGCCCGCCGCGTCCACCCCGTCCACGTACTGCATGGAGATCCACAGCATCTCGTTCTCGGTGCCGCGGTCGTACACTTCGACGATATTGGGGTGGTCCAGCCGCGCGACCAGATCCGCTTCGCGCTCGAATCGGGCGCGGATCTCGGTGTCCGCGTACAGTTCGCGGTTCAGCAGCTTCAGGGCCGTCAGCTTGCCCAGGCGCGGATGCCGGGCCAGATACACCGAGCCCATCCCGCCCTGACCGAGCAGTCGTTCGATGGTGAACCCGGCGAACACGTCACCGCCATTCAGCACTGTCCACGACCCCCTTCCGGTGACGTACAAATCCGTGAGCCTACCCGCCGAAACGATGTCCGGGCAGGTCAGCCGGGGGTCACCAGTCCGGATTCGTAGGCCAGCACCACCGCCTGCGCTCGGTCGCGCAGGTTCAGTTTGGTGAACACCTTCGATACGTGCGTCTTCACGGTTTGTTCCGCCACGAACAGGCTTTCGGCGATCTCGGCGTTGGACATGCCGCGCGCCACCAGTTCCAGCACCTCCCGCTCGCGCGGGGTGAGCACCGACAGCTGCGGGGCGGGTGCGCGCCGGGCGCGGCGGCTGGTGACGTCGGCGATGAGCCGGCGCGTCACGGTGGGCGCGAGCAGCGCGTCCCCGGCGGCCACCACCCGCACCGCGCGCACCAGTTCCTCGGCGGGCGCGTCCTTGAGCAGGAAGCCGCTGGCGCCGATGCCGAGGGCCTCGTACACATAGTCGTCGATATCGAAGGTGGTGAGCATGAGCACCCGCACCGGCGGATCGAATCCGGCGGCGAGAATCACCTTGGCCGCGTCGAGCCCGTTCATCTCGGGCATGCGCACGTCCATCAGCACCACGTCCGGCCGCAGCCGTTTCGCTTCGGCCACAGCGGTTTTCCCGTCCGGGGCGTCACCGATCACGCTGATGTCCGGCTGCGCGGCCAGCAATGCCCCGAATCCCTGCCGCACCATCGCCTGGTCGTCGGCGATCAACACGGTTATCGCCACAGTCCCACCTCACGCACGCCACCGAGTTTGCCATGCCGGGGCCGGAACAGCCGTCGCGAAGACAACTTCGGACCCCGGCGGGTAGGGACTACAGCGTGACGGGCGTGCGGGCGGTCAGCGGCAGCCGAGCGTGGACCTCGAACCCGCCGTCGGGCCGCGGCCCGGCGGTCAGCACGCCGCCGACCGCCGCCGCACGGGTCTGCATGCCCGCGATACCGGAGCCCGCCGAGGCCGAGTGGTCGCCGGCGCGCACCGCGATGGGACGATCATTGCCGACGGTCAGGGTGAGTTCGTGCGTGCACGCGATCCCCACCCGCACCGCCGCCCCCGGCGCGTGCCGCGAGGCATTGGCCAGCGACTCCTGCACGATCCGGTACAGCGCCAGCCCGGTGGTCTCCGGCACCGCGCCGAGCTCGCCGTCGACGGTCCAGGTGAGCGGCACCCCGGCCCGTTGCGCGCCCTCCAGCAGGCCCGGCAGGTCGGCGGCCGAGGGCTGCGGCGCGTGCTCGGGCAGCTGCCCGTCGCTGCGCAGCACGCCCAGCATGCCGCGAATCTCGTTGAGCGCGGCCCGCGCACCCGTCCCGATGGATTCGAACTCCGCGCGGGCCTCGGCCGAGAGCCCCTCGATCCGGTAGGGCGCGGTCTGCGCCTGCACCACCACCATCGACATGTGGTGGGCCACCACGTCGTGCAGGTCGCGGGCGATACGCGCCTTCTCCTCCAGGATCGCGCGCCGGGCCCGCTCCAGCTCGGTCTCCTCCTCCGACTTCAGCAGCGCCTGCCGCGACACCACCACCCATCGGATGAGCAGGCCGAACGCCACCAGCCCGGTGATGGCCAGCGGCCAGCCGAAACCGGCCTCCGCGAAACTGTCGCCGGTCTGGGCCATGGCGGTGGCGAACAGCAGCGAGGTCGACAGCCACACCACCCCCACGATCCGGATGGGCGCGCGCACCGCCACCGCGAACACCAGGGCGAACAGCACCAGAATGTGCACCACCTGGAACGGGATGGCGTTGCCCGGCTGATGCGGCACCGCCAGCGCGATCAGCAGCGCCGACCCGGCCGAAACCGCCCACCCCAGCTGCGGATTCACCCGCGTCAGCAGAATCGGGAACGCCGCGAAGCCGGCGATGAACGGCGCGGCCGCCGCCGGCACCTTGTGCGTCAGATGCAGCGTCGGCCACGCGACCGCGATGAAGATGACCGCGAGCAGCACCGTGAACCCGTCGAACCACTGCCGCGCCCGCGCCACCCGGGCCTGCCCTGACAACTTTCCACCCATGCCATCGACGGTAGAGACTTCGCGCACCCCGCACCTCATACCCCTGAGTGATCTCCCACCCCCTACCCCGGTACGACACCGGCGCGACTGTCCCCCACACCGCCCACCCCGCAACCGCCCCACAGGCTGACGCCCTGGTCGGAGGCCGATTCCTAGCGTCGATCCCCATGAGAGCGTTCCCGGATTCCCGCAGGATCTCGCCCCGTTCCACCCCCGTCGAGCAGTCATCGAGTGCTACGGCCCGGCCCCCGGCAGGTCTCCGCCGGGGTGTGCCGCGCGGCGAAGCACGGCCGGCAGGGGCGTTCGGGGCCGACGAGCCGGGCCGCGGGGGCGGGGCATTGCTGGCCGGACTACGCCGTTACAGCGCGCTCGCGGGCGCCGCCACGGTGGCGTGCACCGTCGGCGTGGCATTCG
>NZ_JBSGCY010000109.1:0-22951 GCF_053602115.1 Nocardia sp. NPDC004582
GCTCGCCGAAGCCGGTGCGGACGTGGCCATCTCGGCCCGCACCGCCGCGCAGCTCGACGAGGTCGCCGGCCAGATCCGCGCGCTGGGCCGCCGGTGCGTCACCGTCCCCGCGGACCTGTCGGACCTCTCGGCCGTCACCGCGCTGGCCGAGACCGCCGCCGCCGAACTGGGCGGCATCGACATCGTGGTCAACAATGTCGGCGGCACCATGCCCAACACCTTCCTCACCAGCACCCCCGAGTTCCTGGAGGAGGCGTTCCGTTTCAACGTGTCCACCGCGCACGCCCTCACCCAGGCCGCGGTGCCGCACATGCTGAAGAGCGGCGGCGGCTCGGTGGTGAACATCTCCTCGCGCATGGGCATCAGTCCGGGCCGCGGCTTCCTGGCCTACGGCACCGCCAAGGCCGCGCTCGCGCACTGGACCAAACTGGCCGCCGCCGACCTGTCCCCGCGCATCCGGGTGAACGCCATCGCGGTCGGCTCGGTGCTCACCTCGGCGCTGGAAGTCGTTGCGCAGCAGCCGGAGATCAAGCGGCAGATGGAGGACGCCACCCCGCTGCACCGGCTCGGCGAGCCGTGGGAGATCGCCGCCGCCATCGTCTACCTGAGCTCCCGCGCGGGCGGCTACATCACCGGCAAGGTGCTCGAGGTGGACGGCGGCATCGACCGCCCCAACCTGGACCTGCCCATCCCCGATCTGTGATCCGCCGCGCCCCAGGAGTTTTCCATGACCTACCGCGTAGTCCAGTGGAGCACAGGCAATGTCGGCCGCCGCGCCCTGCGCTCCATCATCAACCGCCCGGAACTCGAACTGGTCGGCGTCTGGGTGTCCAGTGCCGAGAAGGCCGGCAAGGACGCCGGTGAACTGGCCGGTCTCGACCGCGAGACCGGTGTCCTCGCCACCAGGGACGCCGAGGCCCTGCTGGCCTTGAAGCCCGACTGCATCGTCCACACCGCCATGGCCGACGACCGCCTGATGGAGGCCGTCGAGGATCTGAAGACCTTCCTCCGCGCCGGCATCAATGTCGTCTCCAGCAGCCCCGTCTTCCTCCAATTCCCTTACGGCACTCTCCCCGACGAGGCTATCGCCCCCATCGTCGAGGCCGCCGAGGAGGGCGGCGCGTCCCTCTGGGTGAACGGCATCGACCCCGGCTGGGCCAACGACTGGCTGCCGCTCCTGCTGTCCAGCGGCTCCGAACGCATCGACCGGGTCATCTGCTCGGAGATCATGGACTATTCGACCTACGACAACCCGAAGGTCGTCTTCGACATCATGGGTTTCGGCAGCAAGCTCGACGATCTCCCCTTGCTCCTGCAGCCCGGCATCCTCACCCTCGCCTGGGGCAGCGTCATCCGTCAGCTCGCCGCCGCCCTCGACATCGAACTCGACGCGGTGACACAGCATTTCGAGCGCCTCCCCGCGACCGAACCGATCCGCATCGGCGCCCACACCATCGCGGAAGGCACCGCCGCCGCCCTCCGCTTCCAGATCCACGGCATCCGCGACGGCCGCGAGATCCTCACCCTCGAACACGTCACCCGCCTCCACCCGGGCCTGGCCCCCGACTGGCCCCAACCCGCCGGATCCGGTTGCTACCGAGTGGAAATCAAGGGCGAACCCGACTACCTCCTCGACCTCCAGCTCTACAGCGACGGCGACCACGCCGAAGCGGGCGTGGTCGGCACCGCGGCCCGCCTGGTCAGCGCCGTCCCCGCCGTGGTCCAAGCCCGCCCGGGCCTGCTGACCGCGATTGACCTCCCCTTGACCACCGGCCGCGGCCTGGTGTCCTGACCCTCACCACACCCGATACGGCACCGTGGCGGCGTATCCGCTCGTCCGATCCGCCACCACGGTCAGCCGCAACCGCCACTCCCCCGCCAGGGGCACCCGCACCGGCCTCGACACGAAGTATTCCGGCCCCAGCTCGACCGGCTCGACCCGCCGGAACGGCACCTCCACCGGCCCGATCCCGCCGTCCGCCCGCTCCAGCCGCCCGCTCACCTCGAGCGCCCCGACCGGTGTCCCCGCCGCATCCCGCAGCCGCACGGTGATCTCCTGCCGCCCGGCGTGCGTCCCGTCCACACTGATCGCGGCCGTCAGCGACCCGACCCGCGCCTGAAAACTCGCGGGCGGATCGTAGGTCTCCCGCGCCGGAGCGACCCCGGTCAGCAGCGCGGTGACGACGAGCACCGCGACCTGGGCCGCCAGCTCGGCCCGCACCACCCACGACGCATCCGACGCGGATCGAGTCGCGACCGGACGCCGCCCCGCCCCGGCCCGCGCTCGACCCCCGATGCCGCGTGCCACCACCGCGGCACCGACCGCCACCGCCACCAACACCAACTTCGCCGACAACAGCAGCCCCCACGACGTACTCCACAGCGCGGCAAGAGGACTCACCGCCCGCCAGCTCTGGAACACCCCGCTGACCGCCAATACCGCTACGGCCCCGGCCGCCACCGGCCCGAACCGGCCCACCACCTCATTCCGCCGCGACGTCCGCCACGCCAACCCGACCAACAGCACTCCGCCGACCCACACCGCCATCGCGACCAGGTGCAGCACCGCGGAAATCACCGCGGCCCAGCGGTACTCACCCGCCATGACGTGCCCGGACAACGCCGTGGCCGACAACACCACCCCGCCCGCGACGTCCGCCCAGGGGACCGACACGCCGATCCGACTGCGCACCAAGCCATTCCGCGTGGTGCGAACGACCCCGACCGGCGAGGCCGGCGGCGGACTCTGCCGCGCGGCCCGCACGAGCGCTATCGCCCCGACCGCCCTGACCAGCAACACCGTGCCGGCGAAAGAGGTCGCCGACTGCGACCAGACCCGGCCTTCCGCCCACCCCGCCGCACCGGCGAGCCGGCCCGGTGTGGTGGCGAAGGTCAGCAGTGCGGCGATGGCGGTGGTGGCCGCGCCGATACGGATCACCTGGGCGACAGCGCTAGTCCGGACGGCATCCGGCCACACCATTCGCGCCGCGAGCGGAAGGCCCACGGCCAGCGCGATTCCCAGGTAGCCGAGCGCGGTCAGCAGCCGCACCACCGTGTCCAGCACGGCGATCAACGGGTCGGGTGGGGTGGCGGTGACGGTCAGGTCCGGCGGTACGCCGATACCGAAGACGGTTGAGCCCGCCACCACATGCCCGTCGGCCGACAACAGCGACCAGCCCAGCAGATAGGTCCCGTTCCGCACACCCGGGCGTAGCGGCAGCACGATGGTGCGGCCGCCCGCCGTGCTCTCGGTCGCGCCGGTGTCGGCGCGTTCGCCGTCCCGGTCGGTAACGGTGACCGCGTTCGGCGCCGCGGTCACCGCTTCGTCGAAGGTGATCGACACCCGATCGGGTGCGGGTTCGACCATCGCCCCGTATCCGGGATCGCTGCCGACCAGTACCGCGTGCGCGGAAGCCGGTGCGGCCGTGAGGATCAGCGCGGCCGATACCGTCCCGAGCGCCACCAGGAGCGCGGTCGCCGATCGCCGCGCGGCGCGGGGCCACCGCGTCGCCGTCATCTCTCGGGACGCAGGCGCCGCAGCCGGGGCGCGGCGACCAGGGCCAGCGCACCGATGGCGACCACCAGGGCCGCTTCGGCCAGCCGGCGTGACGCCTTGCCATCGTGGCGGACGGTGTCGGCCGGCGCGGCGGCGGGCGACTGGTGCGTGTCGCCGTGTGCGGCAGCCAGTTTCAGCACCGGCGCGGGCTTGTCCGGGGTGGTGCCGTCGGAGGATCGTTCGATCCAGGAGACCGAGGTCCCGTCGCTGTAGCTCTGGATGGTCGGGAACACCAGTTCGCCGGTGTGCGGTAGCGGACCCACCTGCAACTTGAACTCCCCGAATTCGCCCGGCCGGATGGCGACGCCGTCCCGCGCGGTGAACGTGACGCTGGAGACGTAGTCGGAGACCTTGCCGCCGTGCCCGTTGTCGACGGGCGTGGCCAGGGTGGTGCGCCGCTGCGTCACCTCCCAGCCCGCGACGGCCTCGTTGCGCACCACCGCGAGCGGATGATCCGGCGGCAGCGTGATTTCCAGCTTGACCGTGCCCGCGGTGGCCGATTCGGTCGGCACCCGTACGGTCACCACCGCGAATCCGCCGGGTTCGGCCTCCGGCGCGCTGATCCCGACGTGCGCGCCGGCTGTTCCGGCCCCGGTCAGTCCGAGTCCGGCGACGACCGCCGCGAGAGCGGTCCAGCGTGCGAATGTCATTGTGTTCCCTCTTGTTCCGGGTTCTCGGTGAGACGCGCCCGGCCGACCACGGCGACGATCCGGCCCTCCCGGGCGATGACCACCGGATCGGATTGCCCGGCGATGCGCGCGAGCGCCCGGCCGAGCGGCTCGGTCGTGCCCGCGATCGGCAGCGGCGACGCGAGGTGCGCGGTCACCGGATCGGTGCCCGGCGCGGTCGCCAGCTCGGCGGCCCGGACGGCGCCGAGAATTTCGGCGACCACCGTCGGCCCGGTCGTCTCCCGGTGCAGGACGACCGGCAGCGCGTGCCGGCCGCCCAGCAACTGGCGGGCCGCGGCCACGGTCAGCCCGGACGGGACCGCCGCGACCTCGCCCGGTTCCAGCTCGCCGAGCACGTCGCCGACCGTTGGTCCGGTGGCGGTCGAGGTCAGCGGAAATCCCAGGCTGCCCAGCCACTCATCGTTGTAGTACTTCGACAGATAGGCCCGCCCGGAATCCGGTGCGACGACCACCACCACATCGTCGGGCCCCAGCGTCCGCGCCGTGCGCAGCGCCGCCGCGACGGCCGTCCCCGAGGACCCGCCCAGCAGCAGCCCTTCCTCCTTCGCGAGGCGATGCAGCAGCCGAATCGCCTCGACGTCGGGTATCCGTTCGATACCGTCCACCACTTCCCGGCGATAGGACTGCGGCCATTCGTCGACCGCGGTCTCCGGATGCAGGAAATGCCCGACCGCCTCGACGTACCAGATCCGGCCGTCGCCGCCGCCGTACACCGAGGTCTCCGGGTCGGCCCCGATCACCCGGACCGTCCCACCCGACGCCTGCTTCAGGTATTCGCCGGTCCCGGTGATGGTCCCGCCGGTCCCGACCCCCGCCACGAAATGCGTGACGCGGCCGCCGGTTTGGGCCCAGATCTCGGGACCGGTGGTGGTCCGGTGCGCTTCCGGATTCGCGGGATTGTCGTACTGCCCGGCGAACCAGGCCCCGGGGATCTCGGCGGTCAGCCGCAGCGCGACCGAGCGCAGGTGCTCGGGGTGGTCGACCGGCCGCAGCCCGGGCGTCTCGTGCACCTCCGCGCCGTGCGCGCGCAGCAGCGCCTTCTTCTCCGCGCTCACCCGGTCCGGCACCACCACCACGGTCCGATACCCGCGCGCCGCCGCCAGCGCGGCCAGCCCGAGCCCGGTATTGCCGGAGCTGGCCTCGACCACGGTCCCGCCGGGCCCCAGCTCACCGCTGCGCTCGGCGGCCAGCAGCATCCCGAGCGCGGCTCGATCCTTCACGCTGCCACCGGGATTCAGATACTCGAGCTTCACGTACACGGTGGCCGCGCTACCGTCGGTGACCCGGTTGAGCCGGACCAGCGGCGTATGGCCGATGGCCTCGGCGACCGAGTCGAAGACGCCCGCGGCCTGTGCGGTGCTAGCGGTCATGCGGCGGCCCTGCCTGTCTCGCCGAGCGCGGTGAACAGCTCTCGGCGCAGTCGAAGATATTCGGGGTCATCGTGGTCGCGCGGGCGCGGCAGGTCGATCGCCAAGTCCCGCACCACTTTTCCGGGGCGCGGCGTGAACACCACCACCCGGTCGGCCAACCGCAGCGCCTCGTCCACATCGTGGGTGACCAGCACCGCGGTGAACCGGTCACGCTCCCACAGCCGGGCGATCTCGCCCTGCAGCGTGGCGCGGGTGAGCGCGTCGAGCTTGCCCAGCGGCTCATCCAGCAGGAACAGCCGCGGCCGGTTGACCAGCGCTCGCGCCAGCGCCACCCGCTGCGCCATACCGCCCGACAGCTGAGCCGGGTAGGTGTCCCGGAAGCCCTGCAATCCCACCAGTTCCAGCGCCTCGGCGACCCGATCCCGCTCGGCGGCCAACGTGCCGCGCGCCTGCGGGCCGAGCGCCACATTCTGCTCGACGGTGCGCCATGGGTACAGGGTCGGATCCTGGAACATCAAGGCGCGGTGCGGATCCGGAGCCGTGATGAGCTCCCCGTCCGCACGCACGGCGCCCCTGGACGGCCGGTCCAGCCCCGCCAGCAACCGCAGCAGGGTCGATTTCCCGCATCCGGACGGCCCGAGCAGGGCCACGAACTGCCCCGGCTCGACCCGCAGCGAGATGTCGGTCAGCACCCGCAGCCGCCCCAGCTCCTGCGCCCGGGTGGGCTCCGGTGCGGGCTTGCCCAGCAGCCGGTCCAGGACGGTGCGCTTGCGCGCCCCCGCCACGGTGAACTGATGCGACACGCTCTCGATATCGATCGCGATCCCGTCGCTCACCATCGCACCAGATCCTTCTGCCAGGCCAGCGCGCGATTGCGCAACCGGAGCAGTCCGACGATCGCGGTGCAGCACACCACGATCATGATCACGATCGCCGCGTACATGCGCGGATACGCGGCCCAGCCCTTGGTCCACTGGATGTACCAGCCGAGCCCGTTCTTCACCCCGAGCAGTTCCGCCACCGCCAGCGCGGTCAGCGACGCGCACAAACCCATGAACAGGCCGGTGAAGATGCTCGGCAGCGCACCCGGCACCGCCACCCGCCAGATCAGGAAGCGGTCGGACGCGCCCAAAGTCTGCGCCACATCGAAATAGTCCCGCGCCACGCCGGACACGCCGACCCGGGTCAGGAACGACACCGGGAACCACACACCCAGCGCCACCATGAACACGCTGCCCAGATAGGTGCTCGGGAACAGGATGAACACCAGCGGCAGAATCGTCGCGGGCGGCACCGGCCCGAGCGTCAGCAACACCGGATGCGTCCAGTACGCAACGCTTTTCGACCAACCGGTGGCGATGCCGGTGAACAGCCCCGTCACCGCGCCCAGCGTGAAGCCGGTGATCAGCAGCATCAGTGAATGCCAGGTGCAGGACAGCAGCAGCCGGCCGTCCTCGTAGAACACCAGCAGCATCTGCTGCGGCGACGCGAAGTGCGGCGGTTCCAGCCAGCCGGTCTTGGCGGTACTGAACTCCCACACCAGAATCCACGCGGCCACCGCCCCGATCCATGGCGTCCAGTGCCGCAGCGCCACCGTCGCGGCCCGGCTGCGATAGGCCACGAGCGCCCAGCCGGTCGCGCCGAGTGTGATCGCGGTGAACAGTATTCCGGCTGCCGTCGGGGCGGCCGCGGTCAGTCTGTCGGGCACCGCCAGCGTCACCGCGGCCGTCAGCGCCCACAACGACCAGGCCGTCACGAACCCGAGGGTCGGCTGATATCGCGCCGGTGCGACCGGTTTCGCCGCGGCGGCAACGGTTTCCGCCGGAGCGATCGCTACCACGTCAACCCCAGATCCGCGTACACCTTGTCGGCCAGCGCCCGCGCGTCGGTCTTGCGATCCAGATAACCCGTCTTGGCGAACTTCTCGATGCCGGGCGTGATCTCCGGCTTGAACTTCACCGCGGACGGGTTGTAGCCGTAGGTCTTCAGCGTCGATTCGACGATTGTCAGATCCGCTGCCACGTATTTGTGGTCCACCTCGAGGACCGCGGTCTGCGGCAGATTCGCGCCGACCCAGCGACTCCCCTCGGCCCAGGCCGTGACCAGCGCCCGCGCCGTCTCGGGATCCTCGCGCAACAGCCGCCCGTTGACGGCGGTCGCACAGCAGAACAGTTCCCGGTTCGCGCCCCGCTGATTGTTGGTGAGCTCACGCGCCTTGCCCTTCAGGGTCGGCAGCAGCGCGTTCGGGTCACTGCCCGCGACCGCCTGGATCTCCCCGCGGGCCAGCGCGTCGCCCAGCTGATCACCGGGAAACACCCGCCATTCCACGTCCTGAGCGGGGTTGATCCCCGCATCCAGCAGATCCAGCGAGAAGAACGACATGGACGAATCGCCGATCGCCGCCACCCCGATGGTCTTGTTCCGCAGCTCCGCCACCGACTTGATCGGGCTGTCGGTGGGCACGATGATGCGCAGGCACCCCTCGTGCAACCCGGCCGCCAGCTTGGCGTCGATCCCCTGCTCGATCGGCTTGAGCCAGGAGAAGAAGATCCCCGGCGCCGCGTCCAGCTTCCCCGCCCCCACGGCGTCCTTGATCTCATCGGCCCCGGTCTTGACCACCTCCACCGTCAGCCCGTGCTTCTCGAAAATCCCCTGGTGCACCGCCGCGAACAGCGGCGCCTCACAGATCCCGCCCCCGAACCCGATCTTCAATGCCCGATGCGCGGGCACCGCCCCCGGCGTCCGCCGCGTGGTCAGCCAGGCCCCCAGCCCGCCCCCGGCCACCACCGTCGCCGCAATCCCCGCCCCCGCGAACAACTTCCGCCGCGACAAGGCCGGGACCTCCAGCTCCGCAGGCGAACCCAAGTCCTCCGACTCGTCCGCCTCGCGCCCCGCGCCACCCAGCTCGTTCTCGTCCGCCATCGTCGCCGCCCTCCGTCGTCGCACCGCACTCCCACACCGTGATTCGATGCCGAGCGCCTCAACGCCAGAGTCGCAAAGCGACCCCCCTGCGAACAGATTTCGAGTCACCACGAACACAAGTACCCGAAACGACAGCAGAGGAGCCGCCGGAAGGAGGAATCGAACCCCCCAACCATTTCATCGGTGCAGGTCACGACTGCTTCATACGGTTCAGCACGGTTGATCACCTGAGTAGGATTCTGATCAGGGCGATCGCAGATGGGGGCATCACGACGACGTTGTCGTCGCGTGACCGAGATGCGGGAGGTGATGATGACCATCGAGACTTACCGAAATGTCACGCGTCAGCTGTTCACCACGTTCGTGCTGGCAGGAGTGGTGATAGCGGTCCCCGCGACGGCGGCTGTGCCCGCAGTGGCCGCGGCGAGTGCGGCGTCCGGCGTCGTACAGGCCGACCGGCCCGCGGGGTGGTCCGGTAATCACGCCGAGCCAGTTCCGCCACCGCCGCCGGTCCCGCCCCACGGCTGCGACAACGAGAACTGCGGAGAGAGCGATGGGGGCGAGAAGACCTGCACCGATCCCAGCGAGACCGGGGACGGCTGCACCGACAACGGCGAACACGGCGGGACCGGGGGCGGACCAGAGGTCGCCGATGCCCGCGGAATCCACGACCCCACGGGCACGTCCGGGAGGTAGCGGAGTGACCATGGGGCCACCGGTGGGATTCGGACCCCGAAACGACCACAGGTGGAGAGCGACAATCGCTCTCCACCTGTTTGTTTGGAGCCGCCTGGGGGAATCGAACCCCCGACCTTTTCATTACGAGTGAAGCGCTCTACCGACTGAGCTAAGGCGGCGTGCCTTCCGGCGGTGCGAGTCTATCGTCTCGGGGCCGGATCGCGAAAACGGGTGGTCGGGTGACCGGGAACACTCCGGGTCAAGCGGAACGGGCCGCCATCAGGGCGGCGACCATGGCGGCGAGGGCGAAACGGGGCTTCACGTTGGTTTCGAGGGCCTCGCGGCAGTCGAGGACGGCCTGGATGGAGAGGAGCAGGCCCTCGGGGCGGATATCGGTGGCCAGTTCGCGGATCTGATCGGCCATATCCGGGTGGGTGAGCGTGACGCCCGAGGAGGAATCGGCGGCGGCCGCGCCGAAACGGACGGCGAGGGCGTCGCGGTAGAGGCCCGCGACATCGATGAGCGAGCGGTCCAGGGCGTCGCGGCCGGTGCGGGTGGCGCGGGACTTCTGGCGCTTCTCCAATTCCTTCAGGGCGCCGGCGGAACCTCGGGTGGCCGAGGCGGTGCCCTTGCCGGTACCGCCCGCGCCGAGCGCGGTGGCCAGCGCGTCGCGTTCCTTCTCGTCGCGCTCGGCGCTGACCAGTTTGGCCTCGTCGTCGGCGGACTTCACGATCTCGTCGGCCGCGGTGTAGGCCGCGGCGGGACGCGCGGTCGCCGCGACCAGGGCCAGAGCCCGGCGACGGCGGGCGCGGGCATCGTCATCGGTGGCCAGCCGCCGGGCCCGGCCGACATGGCCGCCGCTCACCGACGCCGCCCAACCGGCGACCTTGGCGTCCAAGCCATCCCGCTCACGCAGCACCCGGGCGATCGACTCCACCGACGGCGTCGCCAAATGCACGTGGCGGCAGCGGGATCGCAGCGTCACCGAGATGTCCTCCGGATCCACCGACGGCGCGCACAGCAGGAACACCGTGCGCTCCGGCGGCTCCTCCACCACCTTCAGCAGGACATTGCCCGCCGCCTCGGTCAATCGGTCGGCGTCCTCGACCACGACCACCTGCCAGCGGCCGGTGCTCGGGCGCCGCGACGCCACCTGCACGATCTCGCGCATCTCCTTGGTACCGATGCTCAAACCCTCCGGCACCACCCGGCGCACATCGCCGTGAGTGCCGGCCATGGTGGTGGTGCAGGCGTGGCAGCGACCGCACCCGGGCGTCCCCTCGTCCGTGCACTGCAGCGCGGCCGCGAAACACAGCGCCGCCACCGACCGACCGGAACCGGGCGGACCGGTGAACAACCAGGAATGCGTCATGGCCGACGACGATCCGGCCCCACCCCGCGCCGCCACCGCCGCAGCCGTCAACTCGGACTCGACCGCACCCTGGCCGACCAGCCGATCGAAGACACCCGCCACGCCGACCACCTTAGCGGCCACCCCCGACAGCGCCGCCGGGTGTCAGTTCGCGCGCTGATATGTCGTGTTCGCGCCGTCCAGCGCCTCGCGGATGATGTCCGCGTGCCCGGAGTGGTGCGCGATCTCCCGCAGGATGTGCAGCAGGATGTAGCGCACGGTCAGCCACTGCCGCTCCGGCGCCCACGGGGCGGTCGGCGTCGGCACCGAATCCTCGAGGTTCGGTAGCTCACGGATCAGCTTCGCGGTGTGCTCGGCCACCGCCTCCCACTCCGCGAGCAGCCCCGCGACCGTCTGATCAGCGTCCAGCCGGTACTCGGAATCCATTCGGGAGACATCGAATTCGGAGTTCGGGTCCCGCTCGGCCAGGATGGTGGTCCAGTGCCGCTCGACATTCACGCAATGACTGAGCAGCCCGCCGAGCGTGAGTTCGCTGATCGTGGTGCGCTGGCGCGCCTGTTCGTCGTCGATGCCCCGGACAGTGATCCGGAACAGCTCCCGCTGGCTCGCGAGAACCTTGATCAGCTCTTCCCGCTCGTGCTCGACCGTCATCGAATGCCCTTCCGCTGGTGCGCGTTCCGAACAGCACGCTACGGCAGGGCACCGACAATCGCCGGGATTGCGCGGACCCGATCAGGACTGTGCCGAGGCGGCGCTCTTCGTCGCGGCCTTCTTGGCCGGAGTCTTCTTCGCCGCCGCGGCCTTCTTGGTGGTGACGCCGTCGGCCGTCTTGGCCGCCGCCTTCTTCGCCGCCGCCTTCTTGACCACGGTCTTGGCCACGGCCGTCTTCTTGGCCGTGGTCTTCTTCGCCGCCGCCTTCTTGGCCGTCTTCTTCGCGGCCTTCTTCACCGGGCCGCGCGCCCGCCGGTCCGCCAGCAGCTCCGAAGCCCGGGCGTCGGTGATGGATTCGACCTCGTCGCCCTTGCGCAGGCTGGCATTGGTCTCGCCGTCGGTGACGTACGGGCCGAAACGGCCGTCCTTGATCACCATCGGCTTCTCCGACACCGGGTCGACGCCCAGTTCCCGCAGCGGCGGCGCGCTCGCCGCCTGCCCACCGCGCCGCTTGGGCTCGGCGTAGATCTTGAGCGCGTCCTCGAGGGTCACCGTGAAGATCTGGTCCTCACTGGTGAGCGACCGCGAATCGGTGCCCTTCTTCAGGTACGGCCCGTAGCGGCCGTTCTGCGACGTGATCTCGTCCCCGGAGGCCGGGTCGACGCCGACCACACGCGGCAGCGACAGCAGCCGCAACGCCTCGTCCAGCGTCACGCTCTCGACGCTCATGGACTTGAACAGCGAGCCGGTGCGCGGCTTCGGCTTGTCGGCCGCCTTCTTGGTCTTCTTCGCGCCGGTGTCGGCTTCCTCGACCGGCTCGGGCAGGACCTCGGTGACGTACGGGCCGAAACGCCCTTCCTTGGCGACGATCTCGTGCCCGGACACCGGATCCACCCCCAGCGAACGACCCTCCTGCGGCGTCGCGAACAGCTTCTCCGCGACCTCCGCGGTCAGCTCGTCCGGCGGCAGATCGTCGGGCAGGTTGGCGCGCTGCGATACCGGATCCCCGTCCGGGTCATCGGGATTGACGACCATGCGCTCCAGGTACGGCCCGAACTTGCCGACCCGGACCACCACATCGCGGCCCTCGTCGTCGGCGAAGAGCTTGATGGAGTTGACTTCTCGCGCGTCGATGCCGTCGAGCCGTTCGCCCACCATTTTTTTCAGGCCACCCTCGCGCGCGACCGAACCCTGCGCGCCGTGATCGCCACCGAAATAGAAGGAGGACAACCAGTTTCCGCGCTGCTCGCGGCCGCCGGCGATGGCGTCGAGATCGTCCTCCATGGCCGCGGTGAAGTCGAAGTCCACCAGCCGCCCGAAGTGCTCCTCCAGCAGCCCGATCACCGCGAACGCCACCCACGACGGCACCAGCGCGCTACCGCGCTTGTACACGTACCCGCGGTCGAGAATGGTCTTGATGATCGAGGAGTAGGTGGACGGACGGCCGATGCCGAGGTCTTCCAGCGCCTTGATCAGCGAGGCTTCGGTGAAACGCGCGGGCGGATTGGTGGTGTGCCCGTCCGGCAGCAGCTCGATGGCGGTGACGCCCTGGCCCTCGGTCAGCGCGGGCAGCCGCGATTCGGCGTCATCGGACTGGCCGCCCGCCTCCTCGTCGACACTCTCCACGTACGCCTTGAGGAAGCCCGCGAAGGTGATGGTCCGGCCCGAGGCCGAGAACACGCACTCCTCACCGGAATTCGCGACACCGGTGATGCGGACGGTCAGCGTGGTGCCGCGCGCGTCCTGCATCTGCGAGGCCACGGTGCGCTGCCAGATCAGCTCGTACAAACGGAATTCGTCGCCGTCGAGCTTGTTGTGCAGCTGGCCCGGGGTGGCGAAGGTGTCACCGGCGGGACGGATCGCCTCGTGCGCTTCCTGCGCGTTCTTGACCTTGCGCGTGTACTGCCGCGGCGTGGGGCTCACGTACTCCGCGCCGTACAGCTGGGTGGCCTGCGAGCGCGCCGCCTGAATCGCCGACTCCGACAGGGTCGTCGAGTCGGTACGCATATAAGTGATGTAGCCGTTCTCGTACAACCGCTGCGCCACCCGCATGGTGCGCTCGGAGGTGAAACGCAGCTTGCGGCCCGCCTCCTGCTGCAGGGTCGAGGTCATGAACGGCGCGTACGGCTTTCGCGTGTACGGCTTCGACTCGACCGAGGTGACCGCGAGATTCACGCCGTGCAGCGCCTCGGCGAGCCGCTGCGCGTCGTGGGCCCGCAGGACGCGAACGGTCGGTGCGGCCGCGTCGGCGGACTTCAGCTGCCCGTCGGACCCGAAATCCCGACCGGTGGCGACGCGCAAACCGTCGACGGTGACCAGGCGCGCGCCGAAGACCCGCGGGTTCCCGCCGTCCTCGCTGCCGCCGGCGTCCAGCTTGGCCGCGATATCCCAGTACTCCGCGGACCGGAACGCCATGCGCTCCCGCTCGCGCTGCACGATGACGCGGGTCGCCACCGACTGCACGCGGCCCGCCGACAAACGCGGCATGACCTTCTTCCACAGCACCGGCGACACTTCATAGCCGTAGAGCCGGTCCAGGATGCGCCGCGTCTCCTGCGCGTCGACCAGATCCTGGTCCAGTTCCCGGGTGTCGGCGGCGGCCGCGCGAATCGCCGGCTCGGTGATCTCGTGGAACACCATGCGCCGGACCGGCACCTTGGGCTTGAGGGTTTCGAGCAGATGCCAGGCGATGGCCTCGCCCTCGCGGTCGGGGTCGGTGGCGAGGTAGAGCTCGTCGGCGTCGGCCAGCAGGCTCTTCAGCTCACTGACCTTCCCCTTCTTTTCGGGGCTGACAACATAGATGGGCTCGAAATCATGATCGACGTCGACGCCGAGCCGCGCCCACTGCTGTCC
Source organism: Nocardia sp. NPDC004582 (assembly GCF_053602115.1). Lineage (NCBI taxonomy): Bacteria > Bacillati > Actinomycetota > Actinomycetes > Mycobacteriales > Nocardiaceae > Nocardia > Nocardia sp. NPDC004582. The sequence continues at coordinate 14,092 of NZ_JBSGCY010000109.1, forward strand.
TTTGTATTTGGCGGGCACATCCGCCGCGCCGCGCGGCAGGTCCCGAATGTGGCCGACCGACGCCTCCACCACATAACCGCGGCCCAGATACGGGGCGATCTTCTTGGCCTTCGTCGGCGACTCGACGATCACGAGACGACGCAGGGAACGGCCCTGGTCGGGCGCTGCCTCGGGGTTCGGCGCTGCACCGCGGTCTCGTGTTGCCACCGGCGAACACACCTTTCGTCTCGATCCGCGCCGGAGCTTGGTGTACGCGCCCTACGCGGCTGGGGCAAAGCGGCTGCGATGTCCGATATCGCTGCCAGCAACGTTTATACCGTGTTCAAAGGCCGCGGCTGGTGCGCGGCGACGATGTAGCCCCTGATCGTGATCGAGTGTAATGGGTCAAGATATGGGTCGTCCCCCACCGCCGGGGGCGATGGGGGACGGAACCTTAGGGGTTGACTCGCTCGTCAGAGCGCGCGAACACCGGTGGCCTGCGGGCCCTTGGTGCCCTGGCCAACCTCGAACTCGACCTTCTGGTTCTCCTCGAGGGTGCGGAAGCCCGACCCCTGGATCTCGGAGTAGTGGACGAAGACGTCAGCGGAGCCGTCCTCGGGCGCGATGAAGCCGAACCCCTTCTCCGCGTTGAACCACTTCACAGTTCCCTGTGCCATTCTGTTCCTTCTCTTTCCATACCGGAACGGCGGACAACTGGGTTCATCCACCGGGTCCGTTGAGACCGCTGTACTCTGTTCCCCCTGCAGGAAAGCACCTAGTACACCGTTCGCAACATCGATCCTGCTGATGGTTTGGACTTTCGATCCGTTCCCTCGAACACAGAAGCTTGCGACCAGGGACCAGTGAACCATGTCTTCGGGCAATTCAACAGCGGAGTTACCCACAATTTGCAAAAAAGTTGATCTTGCGAATGCGCAGGTGAGGGGCATAATGCCCAAATCCGTACTTGAAGTTGGTTTGCTTCCGGATAACAGAGCGAGCATCTGGCAAACCGGGTGTGAGGCAGGTCGCTACCCTGTAGTGAAATGGCAGGTAGAGCGGCGGACGCACACACGTTTCGCACCCCTTCGGCGTGTCGCGATGGCGCTTCGATGATTGATCGAGATCCGGCGCCGCGATCCGGAGACGCGAGCGACATCAGCTACGGGAGATCGTTGCTGAATCGTGTCCTAAACAGTCCTGTTTCAGGTGACTCCCGCCTCACTCATGTTCGTGAGCTACCACCGCGTGCGGCCCAGGTCACGAAATGGGCCGAATGGATATCTCCCGATGTCATCGCCGCAGTTCAGACGGCCGGGATCACGGAGCCGTGGAGCCACCAGAGCCGGGCCGCGGACCTCGCCGCGGCGGGCCGGCACGTGGTGGTGTCGACCGGAACGGCGTCTGGAAAGTCGCTGGCATACCAGCTGCCGGTGCTGACCGCGCTGCGGGAGGACCCCCGGGCCACCGCGCTGTATCTCGCCCCGACCAAAGCGCTGGGAGCCGACCAGCTGCGCATGGTCAACGAGCTGACCAGCGAAGATCCGCTGCGCAGCATCCATCCCGCGCCCTACGACGGCGACACGCCGGCGGAGATCCGGCAGTGGGTGCGAGCGCACGCGCGCTGGGTCTTCACCAATCCGGACATGCTGCACGTCGGCATGTTGCGCTCGCATCAGCGCTGGGCGCGGCTGTTTCGCCAGCTCAGGTACATCGTGGTCGACGAATGCCATATCTACCGCGGGGTTTTCGGCTCGCACGTGGCGCTGGTGCTGCGCCGGCTCCGGCGACTCGCCGAGCGGTACGGGGCCGATCCGGTCTTCGTGCTGTGCTCGGCGACGGCCGCCGACCCCGCCGCCACCGCCGAGAAACTCATCGGCGCACCGTGTGTCGCGGTCACCGAGGACGGGTCGCCGCAGGGGGCGCGGACCGTGGCGCTGTGGGAGCCGCCCCTCGTCGGCAGCGGCGTGACCGGGGAAAACGGTGCGGCCCTGCGGCGTTCGGCCGGGGCCGAAGCGGCCACCGTGATGGCCGATCTGGTCGCCGAGGGCGCCCGCACCCTGACCTTCGTGCGGTCCCGGCGGGGCGCGGAGCTCATCGCCATGGATACCCGGCGCCTGCTCGCCGAGGTGGACGCGGGGCTTCCCGGGCGTGTCGCGGCCTATCGGGCCGGATATCTGGCCGAGGACCGGCGCGCCCTGGAAGCGGCCCTGTCGGAGGGCGCGCTGCTGGGCGCCGCCACCACGAACGCCCTGGAACTGGGCGTGGACATCGCCGGACTGGACGCCGTCGTGGTGGCGGGATACCCGGGGACGGTCGCCTCGTTCTGGCAGCAGGCCGGACGTGCCGGACGCCGCACGCAGGGATCGTTGGTGCTGCTCATCGCCCGTGACGACCCACTGGACACCTACCTCGTGCACCACCCGGAAGCGCTGCTCGGGCGGCCGTTGGAAGCGACCATCACCGACCCGCACAATCCGTACGTGCTCGGGCCGCACCTGCTGTGCGCGGCGTTGGAACAGCCGCTCAGCGACACTGAAGTACATGCCTTCCAGGCCTGGGAACTGCTGTCCGACCTGGCCGAACAGGGTCTGATCCGGCGCCGGGCGGGCGTGGCCCGGGACGGCTCGGCGCGCTGGTTCGTGACGGCTGACGCGCACCCGCACGACGCGGTGGACGTGCGCGGCGGCATCGGCACCGCGATCGCCGTGGTGGACGTCGAATCGGGGCGCATGCTCGGCACCACCGACGCCGGGCGCGCCCCCGCGACCCTGCACCCGGGCGCGGTGCACCTGCATCAGGGCGAGAGCTACGTGGTCGACGAGCTGGACCTGGCGGAGGGCGTCGCCCTGGTGCACGCCGACACGCCGGGGTGGAGCACCAGCGCGCGGGCGGTCACCACGCTGGAGATCGAGGCGGTCACCGAGGAACGCCGATACGGCTCGGTCACAACGGCATTGGCCCGGGTGCTGGTCACCCGTCAGGTCGTCGGCTACCTGCGCAGACTGCCCAGCGGCGAGGTGCTGGACCTGATCCCGCTGGACCTGCCCGCCCAGACCCTGCCCACCCGGGCGGTGTACTACACCGTCACCCCGGACCTGCTGGCCCGGGCCGGGATCGACGCGCGACACGCTGCGGGCGCGCTACACGCCGCCGAGCACGCCGCCATCGGCATGCTGCCGCTGGTCGCCACCTGCGATCGATGGGACATCGGCGGAGTGTCGACGGCCGAACATGCCGATACCGGCTTGCCGACAGTATTCGTCTACGACGGCCACCCGGGCGGGGCCGGATTCGCCGAGCGCGGGTTCCTGCGGCTGCGACACTGGCTGACCGCCACGCTCGGCGTGATCGACTCCTGTGGCTGCACGGCCGGGTGCCCGTCCTGCGTGCAGTCACCCAAGTGCGGGAACGGCAACAATCCCCTGGACAAGGCCGGGGCGGCCCGGCTGCTACGGGCGGTTCTGGCCGATCTGGGCGAAGGTGACGACGGCGCCTCCGAACCGTGACCCCGCCGTCGCCGCGGTGAGACCGGAGCGCCATCCGACCAACCGGTCGGGTCGTCAACTGGCTGATATCGGGCCGAATCCGGATGCTGAAGGGTGGCGACGACACGCCGGGAGGTCAAGTCGATTAAAAAGGGATGTCATCCTGTTAACTGAGGGGTTGCTCCACTCGAATATGTCACTCGCCGATTTACCTGTGCATTCATTCGAATGAGTCTCGGGGAACGAATTGCAATGCAATCGACACCTCAGCAATTCGCCTAAAGCATTCATCGAATTTCCGCATTGATCGACCACCGATGTGGCCCGCGCCATCACATTTTTAACCAACCGCTCGGTACGAGATATCCCCTCGCAACCCCAGGTCATCCCCCGGACCCGCGCGAGCGGCCGCTCGGACCTCCCGCTCCCCCAGCGGCCCGAGCGACACCCGCCCGACGACCGTCACCGTCACGTCCCATCCCCGGGCCACACACCCGGCGGCCCGGACACCCATGCGGTCCGTGATCTCCGCGGCCCGGCGACACGCCGCGGCCACGCCGCCGTCGAGGGCGCCGGCCGCGGCGAGCGCGCCCAGATCCGCGGCGGCCTGCACCCGATGCCGGGCCGTCACCGCCACCCCGACCTGCGCGACCAGGATCGTCACCGCGAACAGGGCGATCAGTGCCAGGCACGCGGTCACCGTCACCCCGCCCGAATCCCGCGCCGCGCGATCCCGTTGCCCGCGGTTCATGGCGACTCCCCCGGTTCCCGGGCCGCGACCGCGGCCGCGTGCAGCGCGACCGGGACCAGCGTCGCGTGGGCGCTGACCTCGGCCACCACCAGTTCACCCTCGGAGCGGACGATGATCCGGGCATCGGCCGGCGCCAGCCGCCGAGCGGTCGCGATGCCCGCGTCGGTCTCACCGCGGGCGGCGAGCCGGGCCGCCTCACGGGCGGCGTCGACACAGCGCACCTGCGCCGACACCGCCAGCAGGGCACCCACAGCGAGAATCACGACCGCGACCAGCGCGGCCAGCGCGATAGCCGCCTCAACGGTCGCCATCCCAGCCTCGACATGATCGAGTGGTGTGGCATACGTCACTTGACGGAAGTCTTCAGGGCTCGGTCGATGATCGCGGTCAGGGCGCTCACGATGCTGTTCCCGGTGACCACGGTGTAGAGCACCGCGCCGAAGGCCGCGGCGGCGATGGTGCCGATCGCGTACTCGGCGGTGCTCATGCCGGAGTCGGCGGTCAATACGCGCAGCAGTCTGGCGCGCAGTTCCCAGCACAGGTGTCGGACGGTCGTTCCCACGGTCGCTCCCTCCCTCATCGCGGCGCGGTCGTTCCGCGCCGGCACAGTCGTCGGCGGTCACAGCAGAGCCCCGTCCAGCACCCGGCCCGCCAGGCCCAGCACCACCGGGACGATGCCCAGGCAGACGAAGGCGGGCAGGAAGCAGAGACCGAGCGGGCCGCCGATCAGCACCCCGGCCCGTTCGGCGCGGGCGGCGGCGGCATCCTCGAGCTCGCCGCGGCGGCGTTCGGCCAATTCGGTGACGGCGGTGGCCAATCCGGTCCCCGCGCGTGCCGATCGGCGGGCCATCCGGGCCAGGGCCGCCACCGCGTCGTCGGCGACGCCCGCGGTGGCCTGGGCCCAGGCGCTCGCCGGATCCGCACCCAGCACCAGCAGATCGGAGGCCCGGCGCAGGGTCGAGGCCAATGGCTCGGGCGACTCGGCGGCCACCGCGGCGGCGGCCAGAGCGGTGGGCAGCCCGGCCCGCAGACAGGCGGCGAGCAGATCGAGCGCCGACGCGACGCCCAGCAGGTCCGGATCGGCCGGGAAGACCGAGGACACCGGCGGTCCCGTTGGCCTGGCGTGGCGCATCCAGCGCAGCCGGCGCACCGCCCCGACCCGTCCCGGCAAGATCAGCAGGGCGAGAGCCGCCAGCACCGCGGCGGCCGGAGTCATCGCAGCACCTTGCCCGCGATGGCGTCGGACCACAGCAGACCGGCGCAGGTGAGGGCGGAACCCAACGGCAGCAAGGCCGTTCCCGCCGGGGACAGGAACAGCACCCGCAGCGGGGCCGCTCCCATCAGCTGTCCCAGACCGATACCGAGGACCGGCAGCAGGGCCAGCACGACCGCTGTCGCCCGGGCGCCGGCCAGTGCCGCGGCGGTGCGGTCCCGGAACCGCTTGCGGCCCAGCAGATCCAGGCGTGCCGCCGTGAGCAGCTCGGCCAGCGCGAGACCGTGTCGCTCCGCCACCCGCCAGGCCCCGGCTACCCGGGACAATTCCGGCGCCACCACGGAATCGGGTCGGCGCAGGCCCTCCGACCCGGACCCACCCAGTCGGCTCCGTGCGGAACTGACCGCGAACGCCCTGGCCACCTCCCCTTCGGTTTCGGTGGCCGCCACGGCGGCCGCCGCGCTCGGATGCGCGCCGATACGCAGTTCGCCGATCACCGCCTCCAATCCCTCCAGCAGCTGCGTCGTGGCGGCGGCCCGCGATCGCTCCCGGTGGGCGCGGCGATAGCGGACCAAGAGGGTCGCGGAAGCCAGCATCGCGGCCAGCACCGGCCCTGGACCCGCGAACAGAAGAAGGGGCGCACCCGCGAACGCAAACACCCGAACGGCCCAGGTGCACTGACTCTTTCGAGTACCCGCGGGTCGATCGAACAACCTACTCATCCGTCGTCGAGCGACAGGCAGTGGCAGCAAAATCAGTGCGAATGCGACACACGCCAGTGCGGAAGCACGCGCGTCGGTGACGGCCGACATCAGTTGCCTTCGTTCAACGACGCAGCCGAGTCCTCGTGCACCCCAGTCGAATTCTTGTTGGCGCAACGACCGCACCCGGTGGGCCACGCCAAGGTGAGGCCCGGGAAGCGCGAGCCATGCACTCCGAATGGATTGCAGCACGGTGCATTACCCGTGGGCACCGGGTACGTCTTCGCCAAGCTGACCCGCGGAACCGCACCCGGCCACGGGCACCCGCACGAACCTGAACACTCGTCACCCGCGGAAATCATCAGGAGTCCTTTCGTCGAGCAGGGTCAACAGGGCGGACGCCGCCGGGGCCGGACGATCGTCGGCCGTCCACGCGGGGACGAACCGCACTCGGCCGCGGTCGGCGGTGACCAGGCCGATCTCGCGGAGCGTGCGGCGGCCGCCGGGATGCCGGTGGACGTGCAGGATCACCTGGATCGCCGCCGCCAGCTGGCTGTGCAGGGCAGCCGCCGGCAGGCCGCCGAGGGCGGCCAGCGCCTCCAGACGGGCCGGGACCTCGCCGGGCGAGTTCGCGTGCACCGTGCCCGCCCCGCCATCGTGGCCGGTGTTCAGGGCGGTCAGGAGGTCCACGACCTCCGCGCCGCGAACCTCGCCGACGACAATGCGGTCGGGGCGCATGCGGAGCGCCTGCCGCACCAGGTCGCGCACCGTGACCTGGCCTGCGCCTTCGACATTGGCGGGCCTGGCCACCAGCCGGACCACGTGCGGGTGCGGCGGCGCGAGCTCGGCCGCGTCCTCGACGCAGACGATGCGCTCGGCCGGATCGACCTCGGCCAGCAGGCTCGACAGCAGGGTTGTCTTGCCCGACCCGGTGCCGCCCACCACCAGGAAGGCGAGCCGAGCACGAATGATGCGCTCCAGCAGCGACTTCGCGTCGGAGTTCACCGCTCCGGCCGCCTCGAGGGCTGCCAAGCTCAGGGTCGCGGGCCGCAGCACGCGCAGGGACAGACAGGTGCCGCCGTATGCGATCGGCGAGAGCACCGCGTGCAATCGGACGCCGAACGAATGTCCCTGTGCCGCACCGATTCCCGGCAGCCGCCCGTCCACCCACGGCTGTGCGTCGTCCAGCCTGCGCCCGGCCGCCAGTGCGAGCCGTTGGGCCAGCCGCCGCACCGCCGCCTCGTCCGGGAACCGGATCGACGTGCGGCGCAGGCCGCGCCCGCGATCCACCCACACCGACTCCGGTCCGGTGACCAGCACATCGGCGACATCGGGATCGTGCAGCAGTGGCTCCAGCACCCCGGCTCCGGTCATCTCGGTCTGCAGCATGCGCAGGGCGCGCAACAGATCCGTATCGGCCAGCACCCCGCCTGCCTCGGCCCGGATGGCCGCCGCCACCCGAGCCGGATCCGGATCGGCGGCCCCGTCGGCGAGCCGTTCGCGCACCCGCTCCAGCAGTTCCGTGGTCACCAGCTCACTCATCGCGCACCTCCACATCGAACGCGAGCCACCGGCACCCCGGCCCGGACCCGATACGGCAGTAGGTCATCCGCCCGGCGGTCGACCGCGCGTGCGACAGCGGACCCCCGCCCGACGCGTGTGAGGCGCGCGCATCCGGCCAGATGCCCACGAGTACCCGCCGCAAACGGCAACGCCCGCACCCCGGCGTCATCGGCCCACCGGCGCTGCCGCCCGCGACCCCACGTGGGCGCCCCGCGCCCGCGCGAGGCTCCACCAGAACGGGCCCGGATGCCGGGCGGCACGATCCTGGCCGGGACCACCGGTGAACAGAGCCGTCAGCGCGGATTCGGCGGCGGTGCGGAGCGGACCTCGACGGCGCACGGTGAGGCCACCCCGTTCCAGGCGCTCGGTCAGTCCCGGCTGCGAAGGAACGGCCGACAGCAGCGGCAGCGCGAGGGTCTCCGCGATATCCGTGGGCGCGAGGCCGCCGGGGGCCGGACCCCGGATGATCAAGCGCACCTGCGGGTTTCGGGCCTTCAGGTAGGCCGCGGCGGCTTCCGCAGCGGCGATCGAACGCAACCGCGCCTGCGTCACCAGCACCACCAGGTCGGCCAGATCGAGAACTTCCTCGGTGTGCGGGCCATGGTCACTGGACAGGTCGGCGACCACCAGATCACCGGCCGCGCGACCGCCCTCCAGGACGGCGCGCACCGCCGCCGGTGCCAGTGGCGAATTCACCCCGCCACCATCCGCCCACGCGCCGAGCTCTCTCGTTCCGTCCGGGCCGGGGCCGAGTTCGGTTGCTACCGCGGAGGTTCCGGAGGGATCGGCCATAACGCCGCGATCCACGGCACAGTCCTCCGCACCGAGTTCCCCTGCGGGAGCGGCTCTTCCGCAGGAGAGGACCGCCAGGCCCGAGGTGGTGGGCAGCGCCTCGTGCAGCGCCGGCGCCGAGACCCGGCCGTGTTCGATGGTGAGGTCGGGCCAGCGCAGGCCCGCGTGCTTCTCCAGACCGAGCAGCAGATCGAGACCGCCGCCGTAAGGCGCGCAGTCGACGAGCAGGGTGCGGTCGCGGAAACGCCCTGCGGCGGTGAGGGCTACGGCGGCGGCGAGCGATCGCGCAGATCTATCTCGATCAGACCGGGCGCGACCCGGTGGCGCTGCGGTATTGGCACGTCCTCGGCCTGTGGAAGGTGGCGATCATCGC
>NZ_JBSGCY010000110.1:0-22472 GCF_053602115.1 Nocardia sp. NPDC004582
TCGCCGCCGGCGTCGCCATCGTCGGTGCCTTGGTCGCACTCTCGGCCTTCCTCCCGAAGGTCCGGGCGCGGCAGGCGGACCACGACGCGGAGGCCTCCGACCAGCGGTGCCCGCAGCGCTCGGCGACCGCGACCGCCTCCCGCAGCGCGTCCCGCGCCGCTTCGGGACGGTTCGTGAACCGCAGGATCATGCCCTCGATCATCAACGCCTCCGCCAACTGCCACGGCCTGGCGTCCGCGCGGGCGGAGGCGACAGCGCCGGAGGCGGCGGCGGCCGTCTCGGGTGTGGGCTCGGCGATCGCGCGCATGTAGGTGGTCCACGAACGCATCCACGCCGCGGTGTCGAGATCACCCGCCGCGGCCGCCGTCCGCTCGGCCTGTGCGGTGGCCGCCGCGCCGCGGAGCGGATCGCCGGAGAGATAGCGCAGACCGCCCAGCCCGCCGAGGGCAAGGGACAGGGTTCCGGGTTCGACCCCGTGCCCGGATGCTTCCCTCGCATCGAGTGCGCCGGTGATGGCCACGATGCCCTCCGCGATGAACCCGCGCCGATACCAGAACCAGTGCAGGGCCGCGGCCAGCCGCAGCACGTACCCGGGGTCGCCGACCGCGAACGCGGACGCGATGGCGGCACGGTGTTCGGCGACATCGGCGCCGAGTGAATCCAGTAGCGCCGCCGCGCGCGCGTCCCGCAGATGCACCGCGGCGCCCTCCGCCCGCTCCAGCACGCAGCGGCGGTGCGCCGCGCGCACCCGCTCCAGCTCCTCGGCTTCGCAACGGGCCAGGGCGAATTCGCGAATGCTCTGCAGCATGCGGTAGCGGCGCGGCGACGACGCGGGCCGCACCCGCAGCAGCGACCGGCGCACCAGACCGGTCAGCGGTTCCAGCACGGCCATCGAATTCGACGCGCCGTGCACGGCCGCGGCGGCGTCGATGTCGAAGCTCCCCGCGAAGACCGCGATATCGCGCAGCAGCCGCGCTTCGGCGGGGTCGAGCAGCCGGTAGCTCCAGTCGATGGTGTCGGCGAGGCGGCGCTGGCGGGCGGGTGCGGTGCGGGCGCCGCCGGCGAGCAGCGTGAACCGGTCCGCCAGACCGTCGGCGATCTGCTGTTCGGACAGCACCCGCAATTGCGCGGCGGCCAATTCCACGGCGAGCGGGATACCGTCGAGATCCGCGCAGATCCGCCGGACCGGCTCGCGCACCGACTCGTCCAGCGACCAGCCCGCCACCACGCCCGCGGCCCGCGCGGCGAACAACTCGACGGCGTCGGACTCGTCCAGCGGGGGAACCTCGAAGACGTGCTCGCCGTCGACCGCGAGCGGTTCGCGGCTGGTGGCGATGACCCGAACAGCGGGGCAGCGGATCAGCAGCGTGTGAACCACGTGGGCGACCCCGTCGAGGACGTGTTCGCAATTGTCCAGCAGCAGTGTGCATTCCCGGTTCGCGACGATGTCGGCGAGCCGTTCGGGGGTGCCGGCGCCGATGACCTGCAGCGCCTCGGCGACGGTCGCCGCGACCAGCTCGTCGGATTCGACCGGGGCCAGATCGACCCACCACGGCTCGCCTCCGGAGCCCGCCGTCCGAGGCAGGCGGCGGCACGTCTCGACGGCCAGCCGGGTCTTGCCGACCCCGCCGGTTCCGACCAAGGTCACCAGCCGGGTGGCGCGCAGGGCGCGGCCGATATCGTCGAGTTCGGCCGTGCGGCCGATCAATTGGGTCCGCGGCACCGGCATGGGGCAGATCGGCGCGGTCTCGGTCACGGTGATCCGGGCGGGGGCCTGCGGTCCGCGCAGCAGCTCCTCGTCGTGGCGCAGGATGGCGGTCTCGAGCTCACGCAGCCGGATTCCGGGTTCGATGCCCAGTTCGGTGTCGAGCCGGTCGCGGATGTCGCGCAGCGCGGCCAGCGCGTCGGATTGGCGTCCGGCCCGGTAGCGGGCCAGCGCGGTCAGCTCCCAGACGCGTTCGTCGAGCGGATGCGCCACCGCCAAAGCCTCCGCGTCGAGCAGCGCGGTCTCGGCGTGACCGGTCTCGAGGCGCAACTCCACCAGTGCTTTTCGTGCCCTGAGCTCGAGCGCGGTGAGTCGCGCGATCTCCGGCCGGACGAAATCGGCGTCGGCGATATCGGCGTACGGCGCGCCTCGCCACTCGTTCAACGCCGTCTCGTAGGCGCGCAGCGCCGTCACGGAATCACCTGTGGTGCGGGCCGATTCGGCCGCCGCGAGGTGGCTGGTGAAACGGTGGGCGTCGATCCGGTCGGCGGCCAGGTCCAACCGGTAGCTGGTGGCGTTGCGGATGATCACGCCCGCGGCGCCGCGCCGGCGGTCGGGCTCGAGCCGGTCGCGCAGCTTCGAGATCCCGAAATGCAGCGAACTCACCGACGGTAGGGCGGCGTCGTGCCACACCTGCTCGAGCAGCCGATCCGCCGACACCTCGCGCGGAAAGGCGGCGATCAATGCGGCCAGCAAACTCCGTTGCCGCAGCCCGCCCAGATCGACCGGCCGGCCCTCGACCGTGGCCGCAAGCCCGCCCAGGACGTGTAAACGCACCGTCGGCCGCGCACCGTTCGGCTCGCCATCACCCGGCAGATCACCCACGAATCACCTCACTAGCTCTCACTCGGCAATCTATCGCTGTGAGCACCGTGAAGCGCATCAGTGTCCCGTGTCGTGGCGCGGGAACCATTCAGTAGTGGGCGTTGAGGTATTCCGCCGCGTGGGTCGTCCACAACACGTTCGTGCCCGGCATATTGTGGCCGGAGTAGCGGACGTGCTCGCCGTCCGGCCAGGGCGTCAGGTAGCCGAGCAGACCGCGCACCGCGGTGGTGTAGCGGTCCAGGTTGGCGATCGGGTTCTGGAGCAGGAAGTCCAGCAGCTCGTGGAACAGCATCGGGGTCAGGTTGCCGATGCGCGCGCCCTCGACCAGGGAGAAGGGGGAGATGGCGGTGTCGATGGCGCGCAGCGGCGAATCGCCGGGGGAGGAGGTGATGATGTCGTTGGGGTTGGCGTACTCACGCACGTCCAGGCCCAGCGGCCAGGCCCCGCGCTGACCGTGCAGGCCGTAGGTGTCCGGCGGGCACAGGTCGCCGACCGACTCTCCCTTGCGGCGCATCGGATTGGCGATGTTCACCGCGAACGCGATCTCCAGCGGCGAGCCGTCGACATTGGTGTAGACCCCCGCCCGCACGCCCTGCAGGATCGTACTGGCCACGATCCCGCCGAGCGAATAGCTCAGCACGCCGCACACATTCGGCGAATCCTGGATGGCCTTGACCCCGGCCGCGACCCCGAGCCGCACCGAGGTGTTCAGTGAGGAGCCCCAGGTACTGGGCACCGGGCCGATCTCGGCGGGCCAGTCCGGTTCGAACGCGCTGAACTTGCTCGTGACCAGCAGTTTGGCGACATCGTGCAGCATGCCCGCCGGTGTCCCGTCCGAATTGCGCTGCTCCCCGGTGCCGCGCAGGGTGATGATGTCGATCATGGCGTTCCCCTCGATGCGCCGAGCCTTTCGGCGCGGATTCGACGCTAGCCGCGTGCTACCAGCTGATCGCGAGTAGTCGGCTACCCGTTTACAGCGGTGTCGGCGGTCCGGGCATGCGGGGACGCCGCGCGTCGGCCGGGGAGGCCAGGGTGTCGGCGGAAACGACGAACGGCGGGCCCGGATCGACCGATCCGGGCCCGCCGTCCGGGCGAACTAGCGCGGCAGGTCCGCCGCGGCGCTCTGGTCCAGCAGCCAGGTGGTGGACTCGGTGCCGACCGCGCCCGCCGCCGGGATGTCGAGCGGCGACGCGCCGTTGAGGGCGGCGGCCACCGCGGCCGCCTTGGCCTCACCGGACACGATCAGCATGACGTGGCGCGACTTGCGGATCGCGGGCAGCGTCAGCGTGATGCGCACCGCCGGCGGCTTGGGCGAATTGGTCTCGGCCACAACCAGTTCGTGTTCCTCGCGGGTGGCGTCGGTGTGCGGGAACAGCGAGTTGATGTGCCCTTCCCCGCCCATGCCGAGCAGGTGCAGGTCGAACGCGCCGTGCTCGGCCAGGTGGGCGTGCACGGTGGCCGAGTACTCGCCCGCCGCCTCCAGCGGGTCCGGATAGTCGCCGCTCGAGGTCTCGGTCGGGTGCACCCGGGCCGGGTCGACCGGGACGTGGTCGAGCAGGGCGTGGCGGGCCTGGAGCTCATTGCGCTCCGGATCGCCGGTGGGCACGAAACGCTCGTCGCCCCAGAAGATGTCGAGCTTGCCCCAGTCGATGTCGCCGGGCGCCTTGCGCACCAGCTCCAGGAGCGCGATGCCGGTGCCGCCGCCGGTCAGGGCCACCGAGGCGGAGCCGCGCAGGCGCTGCGCCTCCACCACCTGCGCGACGAAGCGGGCGGCCGCCGCGGCCACCAGATCGTCGACGGTGGTGAATGTTTCCGTGACGGCGGGCTTACTCATAGGTCACCCTTTCGATTCCGGTGAGGGCCTCGGCGTAGATGTCGTCGGCGTCGAGGTGACGCAGTTCCTCGGCCAGGCAGTCCTTGGTCTCGCGCCGCGCCAGCGCGAAACGCTGGTCGGGTTCGCCGGTGCGGGACAGGGTCGCGGTGCGGCCGTGCTGCGGGCGTGAAATGGCGATCGACACCGAGGGCCGGCGCATCTCCACCTTCAGCTCGCCGGTGCGCCGCACCACCGGGCAGTCCAGGCGCGCGGCCAGCCAGCCCGCCAGCATGTCCAGCGCCGGCTCCTCCTTCAGGCCCGAAATCGTCACCGACTCAACGGTTTCGAACGGGGCCTCGTCCAGCGCCGCCGCCAGCAGCGCCCGCCAATAGGTGACCCGGCTCCACGCCAGATCGGTGTCCCCGGCCGCGTAGGAGTCGCGGCGGCCCTTGATGGTGGCCTGCGGATCGGCGGCGAAGGTGGCGTCGGTGATGCGGCGCGTGGCCAGACGGCCCACCGAATCCTTGGACGGGAACTCCGGCGCGCCCCGCGGCCACCACGCCACCACGGGGGTGTCGGGCAGCAGGAACGGGATCACCACGCTGGCCTCGTGCGGCACCAGCTCGCCCTGCAGCCGCAGCACGATCACCTCGGCCGCCCCGGCGTCGCCGCCGACCCGGATCTGCGCGTCCAGGCGGGTTTCGGCCATGCGGTCGCCGCGGGCCAGCACGATCACCCGGCAGGGGTGCTCGCGGCTGGCGTCGTTGGCGGCGTCGATGGCGTCCTCGGCCTCGGAGCTGTCGAGGGTGCACACCACCAGGGTGAGTACCCGGCCCATGGTGACCACGCCGTTGGATTCCCGCAGCTGCACAAGGCGTTTCGACACCTCGCGGGTATCGGTGTCGGGCATGTCGATGATCATCGGGCGGGCTCCTGGGTGGGTGTGATCACGGCCGCCGCCATTCCCGCCCGCTGCGCGCGAGCATCTCGTCGGCGGATTCCGGACCCCAGCCGCCCGCCTCGTACGGGTCGGGTTTACCGGTCGCGGCCCAGTGTTCGAGCGCGGGATCGAGGATGCGCCAGGACAATTCGACCTCCTCGTTGACCGGGAACAGCGACGGCACCCCGAGCAGCACATCCAGGATGAGGCGCTCGTAGGCCTCGGGGGAGTCCTCGGTGAACGCCTCGCCGTAGCTGAAGTCCATGTTCACGTCGCGCACCTCCATCGACGACCCGGGCACCTTGGACCCGAATCGCATGGTGATGCCCTCGTCCGGCTGCACCCGGATGACCAGCGCGTTCTGCCCGAGTTCCTCGGTCATGGTCTGGTCGAACGGCAGGTGCGGGGCGCGCTTGAACACGACCGCGATCTCGGTGACGCGGCGGCCCAGGCGCTTGCCGGTGCGCAGATAGAACGGCACGCCCGCCCAGCGCCGGGTCGCCACCGACAGGGTGATGGCGGCGTAGGTCTCGGTGCGGGAGTTGGGGTCGAAGCCCTCCTCCTGCAGCAGGCCCACCACCGGCTCACTGCCCTGCCAGCCCGCCGTGTACTGGCCGCGCGCGGTCGTCTCGTCCAGCGGCGCAACGAGTTTCGTGGCCGAGAGCACCTTGATCTTCTCGATCTGCAACTGCTTGGGCTGGAAGCTCACGGGCTCTTCCATGGCCGTGAGCGCCAGCAGCTGCAGCAGGTGATTCTGGATGACGTCGCGGGCCGCGCCGATGCCGTCGTAGTACCCCGCGCGACCACCCAGGCCGATGTCCTCGGCCATGGTGATCTGCACGTGGTCCACATAGTTGGCGTTCCAGATCGGATCCCACAACTGGTTGGCGAAGCGCAGCGCCAGAATGTTCTGGACCGTCTCCTTGCCCAGGTAGTGGTCGATGCGGAACACCGACCGCTCCGGGAACACCGTGTTCACCAGCGCGTTGAGTTCCTGCGCGCTATCGAGGTCGTGCCCGAACGGCTTCTCGATCACCACTCGCCGCCACGGATCCGGTTGTCCCGCAGGGGAATCGGTCGGTTTGGCCAGCCCGTTCTTGGACAGCTGTTCCAGCACGATGGGGAAGTCGCTGGGCGGGATCGACAGGTAGAAGGCGGTATTGCCGCCGGTCCCGCGATCCCGGTCCAGATCCTTGAGGGTGGTGGCCAGCTTGTGGAAGGCCGCGTCGTCCTCGAACGTGCCGCGGACGAAACGCAGACCCTCCTTGAGCTGCTGCCACACCTCCTCACGGAAGGGGGTGCGCGCCGAGGACGACACCGACTCGTGAACCAGGTTCGCGAAGTCCTCGTCGGTCCAGTCCCGGCGGGCGAAGCCGATCAGCGAGAAGCCCGGGGGCAGCAGCCCCCGGTTCGCCAGATCGTAGATGGCCGGCAGCACTTTGCGCCGCGACAGGTCACCGGTAACACCGAATATCACCACGTTGCACGGTCCGGCGATGCGGGGTACCCGGCTGTCGCGATCATCGCGCAGCGGGTTGGGCATCGCGACCGTCGTCGCCGCGCGTGCCACGGTCAGTTGCCCCCTGCGACCTGCAGCTTTTCGGTGGTGGCGACGAGCAGCTCCTGCCAGGACGCGACGAACTTGTCGACGCCCTCGGTCTCGAGCACACCGAAGACGTCGTCCAGGTCGATGCCCACCGCGACCAGCTGGTCGAAGACCGCCCGCGCCTGCTCCGCCTTGCCGACGGCCGCGTTCGGCACGATCACGCCGTGGTCGGCGACGGCCTCGAGGGTCTTCTCCGGCAGCGTGTTGACCGTGTCGGGGGCGACCAGTTCGGTGACGTACATGGTGTCGGAGTACTCGGGGTTCTTCACACCGGTCGAGGCCCACAGCGCGCGCTGCTTGTTGCCGCCCGAGGACGCCAGCTTGTTGAACACGTCGGTGTGCGCGCCGCCGTCGAAGATGTCCTGGTAGGCGGCATAGGCCAAGTGCGCGTTGGCGATTCCGGCCTTGCCGCGCAGCGCCAGCGCCTCCGGGGTGCCGATGGCCTCGAGGCGCTTGTCGATCTCGGTATCCACGCGGGACACGAAGAACGAGGCGACCGACTGGATCTTGGCGATGTCGTGCCCGGCGGTGTTGGCGTTGCGCAGACCGTCGAGGTAGGCGCCCATCACCGCGATGTAGCGCTGCACCGAGAAGATCAGCGTCACGTTCACGCTGATGCCCTCGGCGATCACCCGGGTGATGGCCGGCAGGCCGGCCTCGGTGGCCGGGATCTTGATGAACAGGTTGGGCCGGTCCACGATCTTCCACAGCTCGATGGCCTGGGCCACCGTGCCGTCGGTGTCGAACGCCAGGCGCGGGTCGACCTCGATGGAGACCCGGCCGTCGACGCCCTGGGACGCGGCGAAGACATCGGCGAACACATCGCAGGCCGCGCGCACGTCATCGGTGGTGATGGTGCGGATGGCCGAGTCGACGTCCGCGCCGCGCGCGGCGAGCTCGGTGACCTGCTCGTCGTAGGCGTGGCCCTGCGACAGCGCGCCCTGGAAAATGGTCGGGTTGGTGGTGACGCCGACGACATTGCGCGAGTCGATCAGTCCCTGGAGGTTTCCGGACTTGATGCGATCGCGCGACAGGTCGTCCAGCCACACCGAAACCCCGGCGGCCGACAGGGCCGCGGTGTTCGTGTTCTGGGTCATGACAACTATCCCTTCACCTTGGCAAGCGAGCGGGTGGCAGCGGCGACCACGGCATCGGCGGTGATGCCGAACTCGCGGAACAGCGTCTTGAAGTCGGCCGAGGCACCGAAGTGCTCGATGGAGACGTTCTCACCGGCGTCACCGGTGAAACGGTGCCACGGCATCGCGATGCCGGCTTCCACCGTGACGCGGGCCCGCACCGACGGCGGCAGCACCTCGTCGCGGTAGGACTGCTCCTGCGCGTCGAACCACTCCACACACGGCATGGACACCACGCGGGTGCCGATGCCCTGTGCCTCGAGCGTAGCGCGCGCCTCGACCGCGAGCTGCAGTTCCGAACCGGTGGCGATCAGGATTACCTGCGGTGTGCCGGTGGAGGATTCGGCCAGGATGTAGCCGCCCTTGCGGACGCCCTCGTAGCTGGTGCCCTCCTGGATCGGCAGGTCCTGACGGGTCAACGCCAGCGCGGACGGGCCGTCCTGGTGCGGGGTGTCGGAGACCAGGAAGTGCGAATGCCGTTCGGAGCTATCGCGTTCCAGGATGGTGCGCCACGCGTAGGTGGTCTCGTTGGCGTCGCCGGGGCGGACCACGTTCAGGCCCGGGATCGCGCGCAGCGCGGCCAGGTGCTCGATCGGCTGGTGGGTCGGGCCGTCCTCGCCGAGGCCGATGGAGTCGTGGGTCCACACGTAGGTGACCGGGGTGCGCATGAGCGCGCCCAGGCGCACCGCGGGACGCATGTAGTCGGAGAACACCAGGAAGGTGCCGCCGTACGGACGGGTCGGTCCGTGCAGCGCGATGCCGTTGAGGATCGAGCCCATGGCGTGCTCACGCACACCGAAGTGCAGGGTGCGGCCGTACGGGTTGGCCTTCCAGGTGCCGGTGGAGATGGACTCCGGGCCGAAGGACGGCACACCCGGCATGGTGGTGTTGTTGGACTCCGCGAGGTCGGCCGAACCGCCCCACAGCTCCGGCAGCACCGGCGCAAGCGCCGCGAGCACCTTGCCCGAGGCCTTACGGGTGGCCATGCCCTTGGGGTCGGCCTCGTAGGTCGGCAGGTTCTCGGTCCAGCCGGCCGGTAGCGCGCGCTCCTGCAGGCGGTCGAACAGGGCCTTGTTCTCCGGGTTGGCGGCGGCCCAGGCGTCGAACTGCTCCTGCCAGGCGGCGCGGATGGCCTTGGCGCGCTCGGCGACATTGCCGCGCGAGTGCGCGATCACCGCGGCGTCCACGTCGAAGCTCTTCTCCGGGTCGAAGCCCAGGATCTTCTTGGTGGCCGCGACCTCGTCCGCGCCCAGGGCGGCACCGTGCGAGGCGCCGGTGTTCATCTTGTTCGGGGCCGGGTAGCCGATGATGGTGCGCAGCAGGATGATCGACGGCTTGTCGGTCACGGCCTGCGCGGCGGCGATGGCGGCCTCGATGGCGGTGACGTTCTCGCCGCCCTCGACGGTCTGCACGTGCCAGCCGTAGGCCGCGTAGCGCGCGGCGGTGTCCTCGGTGAAGGCGATGCGGGTGTCGTCCTCGATGGAGATCTCGTTGTCGTCGTAGAAGACGATCAGGTTGCCCAGCTGCTGGGTGCCCGCCAGCGAGGACGCCTCGGAGGTGACGCCCTCCTCCATGTCACCGTCGGAGGCGACGACATAGATGAAGTGATCGAACGCACTCTCGCCCTGCGCCGCTTCGGGATCGAACAGGCCGCGCTCACGCCGCGACGCCATCGCCATGCCCACCGCCGAGGCCAGACCCTGACCCAGCGGGCCGGTGGTGATCTCGACGTGATCGGTGTGCCGGTACTCCGGGTGACCCGGGGTCAGCGAACCCCACTTGCGCAGGTGCTCGAGGTCGGTCAGCTCGAGACCCATGCCCGCCAGATACAGCTGGATGTAGAGGGTGAGGCTGGAATGGCCGCAGGACAGGACGAAACGGTCACGACCCACCCAGGCCGGATCCGCCGGATCCAGGCGCATCACGCGCTGGAACAGGGTGTAGGCCAGCGGGGCGAGGCTCATCGCGGTGCCCGGATGGCCGTTGCCGGCGTTCTGGACCGCATCGGCGGCGAGGACCCGGGCCGTGTCGACGGCTCTGGTGTCCAGATCGGTCCAGTCGGTGGGGTGGTTCGGCTGAGTGAGCGCGCGGATGTCGTCTGTGACTGACACGACCGAGGTTCTCCTGACCTATTCGTCAACGATGCGGTTGTGGGCGGCGGCGGGAATCGCTGCGTTCGATCCGGGTGCGACGCGGCCGCACCGATCTACAACCACCCTAAAGGGCGGCGTTTCGTGGTCATAAGGGAACCCGCAATCACTTGCCGCCGTGTCGTAGGTTCGTGGCGTTTCGCGGACCTGTTCGTGACTGCCCGGGGCACGCGTCGCGAACCGGTCTCGGTGCGCGTCGGGGTGGACCTGGTCGGGAGCATGGTCGCCGTGGGTCTACCATGCTCTGTAGTAGTGGCCGCGCCGCACCGTGTCCGGATTCCGCACCGGACCCGGGTCTGGATCGCGCACCACTAATCCAGACCGATCGGATAATGCGCGGCGTGCGAGGAGAAACAGTGGGGATTGGGCAACAGCCGGGTGGCGCTCACGGCTCCTCCGGGGCGGTGCTCGCCGACCGGGTGACGGGCAGTGGCCCGATCTCGGCGGCGACCAGGCGCGTGCTCGCCTACATCGCGCTCACCAAGCCCCGGGTCATCGAATTGCTGCTCGTCGCAACGATTCCCACCATGCTGCTGGCCGACCGCGGCACCGTCGACATCCGCCTCATCCTGGTCACCCTGTTCGGCGGCTGGATGGGCGCGGCCAGCGCCAACACCCTCAACTGTGTCGCCGACGCCGACATCGACAAGGTGATGAAGCGGACCTCCAAGCGTCCGCTGGCCCGCGAGGCGGTACCCACCCGCAACGCCTTCGTCTTCGGCGTCACCCTCGGCCTGGCGTCGTTCGCCTGGCTGTGGTGGCAGGCCAACCTGCTCTCCGGCGCGCTGGTCGTGGCGACCATCCTGTTCTACGTCTTCGTCTACACCCTCGGCCTCAAGCGCCGCACCTCGCAGAACGTGGTGTGGGGCGGCGCGGCGGGCTGTATGCCCGCCCTGGTCGGCTGGTCCGCGGTCACCGGGAACATCGGCTGGCCCGCCGTCGTGCTGTTCCTGGTCATCTTCTTCTGGACGCCGCCGCACACCTGGGCGCTGGCCATGCGGTACAAGGAGGACTACAAGGCCGCGGGCGTCCCGATGCTCCCGGTCGTGGCCACCGAGCAGACCGTCACCCGGCAGATCGTGCTCTACACCTGGGCGACCGTGCTGGCCACCTTCGCCCTGGTCCCCGCGGCGGGCGTGATCTACGCCGCGACCGCGCTGGTCGCCGGCGCGTGGTTCCTGCTGATGGCCCACCAGCTGTACTCCGGCGTCCGCAAGGGCGAATCCGTCAAGCCCCTGCGACTGTTCCTGCAGTCCAACAACTATCTGGCCGTCGTGTTCTGCGGTCTCGCCGTGGACTCCGTGCTGGGCTGGAACACCCTCGGCCACACCCTCTTCGGCTGGTCCTGACCCCGGCGCCGGGCACCCGCGGTGTGATCTGACACCGAGCCGCTGGGCCGGGCGCACTCGCCGCTCTCTACAGTCGGCAGGGTGGACTTGCGGCAGCTCGAGTACTTCCTGGCGGTCGTCGACAGCGGAAGCGTGACCCGGGCGGCGGCTCAGCTGCGGGTTGCGCAGCCGTCCTTGTCACAGGCGGTGCGCAAGCTGGAGAAGGATCTGGGCGCGCCACTGTTCCACCGCGTCGGACGGGGGCTGGTGCTCTCGCCGGTGGGGGAGGCGCTGGTCGGTCCGGCCCGGGCGATTCTGCGGCAGGTCGAGCAGGCGGAGAGCTTGGTCCGAGACGTGGCCGCCGCCCGCCAGGGGCGAATCGACATCGCGTCGCTGTCGGATCTGTCGGCGGATCCATTGTCCTTGTGGGTGGCCAAGTTTCGTCGCAGCCATCCGGATGTGCGCATCCATGTCGAGGAGCGGGACGAGACCGCCGATGTCGTTGCGCTGGTCAAATCGGGCGCCTGCGAATTGGGATTCCTCTCCGCGCCGATGCCGGCGGGCACCGTGACCGGAGAAGTGCTGATCGACCAGCATTTCGTCCTGGTCTGCCCGCCCGGGGACGACCGGGACCTGCCCGATCCGGTGCCGATCGCCGCGCTGTCGGGCCTGCCGCTGGTGCTCGGCGAACGCGGCACCGAGACACGCGACTTCATCGAGAACACGCTCCGCGCGCACGGCGTGGAACCCGATATCGCCGTCCGGGTGCAGCAGCGCGGCGCGGTGCTGCCGATCGTGCTGGGTGGTGGCGGCTACAGCATCGTCACCCTGCGCAGTGCTCTGGTCGCGCTCCCGCGTGGCGGTGCGGTGCGCGTGATCGAGCCGCGGGTCACCCGTGAGATGGGGGTGATCGCCCGCGTCGGCCCGATCAGTCGGATCGCGACCGAATTCGTGGCCGTCGCCCGCGCCTCGGTCGCGGAATTCGCTGACCTGGTGAACCGCCACGTCGCGGCCGGGCTGTCGCTCGTCGGCGCCGCGGAGGCGGCGCGCGACGACAGCCATCGGCTCCTGGGCGGGTAGTCCGCCCGCTCTCACCCCTACCTATAGGCAAAAGCAGTCATAGACCCAGGTTTTTCGTCTTTGACTGTATGAAACCTGAGCGGTGGAATGTGTAACAGCTCACTCGACAAGCCCGGCTCGGGCTGGATCACAGCAATTCTCGTTGTGTTTCGGAGATTCGATCGGCGTGCCCCCTTGCAGCCGGATGTGAGCTCTATGCCAATCCTCTGAAGGGTTTTCATGTCGGATACGAAGATCGCACCGGAGGCGTCGCAAACGGCGTCCGACCGGGCGCCGAGCATGCGGCGGGCGTGGATCATCACCGGTCTGCTCGTTGTTTTCATGCTGATCAATAACGCCGATAAATCCGTGATCGCATTCGCGGGCGTGCAGATTCAAAAGGACCTCGGTCTCAGCGCGCAGCAATTCGGTCTCGTGCAGAGCGGATTCTTCTGGCTGTTCGCCGTGGGCGCGTTGTTCTTCGGGGCGCTCGCGTCGCGGGTGAATCTGCGCTGGTTGCTGGCCGGTCTGGTGCTGGTGTGGGTCGTCACCATGGTCCCGCTGCTCGGGCCGATCGGATTCGGCACGTTCCTGATCTGCCGCGTCGTTCTCGGTTTCGCCGAGGGGCCGGCCTTCGCGCTGGCGAATCACGCGGTGCACTCGTGGTTTCCGCCGGAGAAGCGGGCCACGCCGAGTTCCATGGTGAGCGCCGGCGCGTCCATCGGAACCCTGATCGCCGCACCGGTGCTGACCTGGATCATCGCGCGCTGGAATTGGCACGCCGCCTTCTACCTCCTGATTCCGCTGGGCATCGTGTGGGCGGTGGCCTGGATGGTGCTGGGCCGGCGCTCGGGCGAGGCGCCGACCGGCGCCGGTCCGGCCGCGGCGGGTGACACCGTCGACGCCCCGTACCGGGTGATCGTGCGGACCGGAACGGTGCTCGGCGTCGCCTTGCTGATGTTCTGTTCGTACTGGTCGACCACGCTCAAAGTCACCTGGCTGCCGGTGTATCTGGAGGCCGGGCTGGGCTACGACAAGATCACCGTCGGTCGCCTCGTGATGATTCCCTACGCCATCGCCGCGGTCGGGGCGATCGCCGCGGGCTGGCTGTCGGGCCGGTTGCTGGCTCGGGGCGTCTCCCGCAAGGTCGCCCGGGGCTACCTGTGCGCCGGATTGATCGCCGGTTCGGGCGTCGCGATGGCGGGATTCACCGTCATCGACCACGGGTGGCCGCAGATCGTGCTGGTGTCACTCGCCTTCTCGCTCAATACCGCCGCCTATGGCGTCGCGCTCTCGGCGGTCGCCGACGTCGTGCACGCCAAGAAGCGCGGCATGGTGCTGGGCGGGCTCAGCGCCCTGGCGAGTATCTCCGGAATGATCGCGCCCCTCGTGCTCGGTTTCGCTGTCGGCAATGCCCCGGACACGACGGCCGGATACGGATTCGGATTCCTGGTCAGCGGAATCCTGCTGATCGCCGGCAGCGCGATCGCCGTCTTCATGGTCAACCCGGATCGCGACATCGTTCGCGTTCGCAATCGGATCGAGGAAACAGTATGACCGGCAAGCCCTTACAGGACGTTCGTGTCGTGGATTTCGGGCAGTTCATCGCGGCGCCCGCCACCGCGCAGCTCCTCGCCGATCTCGGCGCCGAGGTCATCAAGGTGGAGCCGGTGCACGGCGAGTCCGCTCGCGGTATCGGTCCGCACGGCCAGGCGATGATCGACAACTACAACCGCGGCAAGCGGGCCATCGCGGTGGATCTGAAAGACCCACGCGGACAGCGCATCGCACGCGAACTGATCGCGCAGGCCGATATCGTCGTGCAGAATCTGCGCCCCGGCGTGATGGAGTCGTTCGGTCTGGGCGCGGAGCAGGTCCTGGCCGAGCATCCGCGAATGGTGTACGCCACGGTGAGCGGATTCGGGCTGCACGGTCCGTCGAAATTCCGTGCGGGACTGGATATCGCCGCGCAGGCGGAGAGCGGTCTGATGTGGGTCACCGGTGAGGCCGGTCGCGAGCCGCAGAAGGTCGGCGCCCAGATCATCGACGCCGCGACGGCTTACGTCTGCGCCCAGGCGATCCTGGCCGCGTATGTCCGCCGCCTGCGGACCGGGGCCGGTGACACGGTGGAGGTTTCGCTGCTCGAGGTGGCCATTCATCTGCAGACGCCCAACTGGGGCGCGTACCTGCGGACCGGCACCACCCCCGAGCGCATGGGCAATGGCCAGCCGACGGTGGCACCGGCCGCCGACGTCATGACCACCACCGACGGCAATATCGTGGTGTCGGCCTACTCCCAGCCGCATTTCCGCCGCCTGTGCGATCTGCTCGGCCGTCCCGAACTCGCCCAGGACCCGCGTTTCGCGGACAACGGGTCCCGCGTGCGCAACCGCGCGGCGCTGCTGACCGAACTGCGTGCCGCGTTCACCACCATGACCAGCGACGAGGCCATGGCATTGCTGACCACCAATGGCGTGGTCGCGGGCCGAATCAATACCTACCCGGAGGCGTTGGACAGCCCCGACGTCGCCGCCGCCGGACTGTTCATCGAGGTCGAGCGCGCCGACGGCGGCCGGGCCACCGCACTCGGATCGCCGTGGCACCTGGGCAGTGTCGCGGAGCCGGCGGGGGTGGCGAGCCCGGACCTGGGGCAGCACACCACCGAGATCCTCGCCGAGCTCGGCTATGACGCCCTGGCGATCGCGGAATTGTCCGCCATCGGTGTCGTCGCCGCGGCCTAGCTCCGCCTTTTTCCCTCGGGCCGGTTCGGGCCGAAAGCCGAACGAGCCCACGATATTTCATAGAACAGGATTCATTATGCAGCGCGCTGTCTTCAACGACGATCACGAAGCCTTCCGTGATGTGGTCCGGCAGTTCATCGCCAAGGAGATCACCCCGAACCTGCACGACTGGGAGAAGCAGGGCTCGATGCCGCGTGACCTCTATCGGCGTACCGCCGAGATCGGCATCAACGGCCTGCAGATTCCGGAGGAATACGGTGGCGGCGGCATCACCAGTTTCCTGTTCAATACCGTCGTCTACGAGGAGATCGGTTATGCCGCCGCGTCACTCGGCGGATTCCAGGTGCACCTGAACACGGTGCTGCCCTACTTCCTGGAGTACGCGAACGCCGAACAGCGTGAGCGCTGGTTCCCCGGTTTCGCCGACGGCAGCCTGGTCAGCGCGATCGCGATGACCGAGCCGGGGATCGGCTCGGACCTGGCCGGGGTCGCCACGACCGCGTATCGCGACGGCGACGACTTCGTGCTCAACGGCAACAAGACCTTCATCACCGGCGGCATCAACGCCGACCTGGTGATCGTGGTGGCCCGCACCGCCCAGGTCCCCGAGAACCGGCGAAAGGGCTTGTCGCTGCTGGTCGTCGAGGCCGGGATGCCTGGATTCGGCAAGGGCCGCAATCTGGAGAAGATCGGCATGAAATCCAGCGACACCGCGGAACTGAGCTTCGACGATGTGCGGGTGCCGGCCCGCAACCTGCTGGGCGTCGAGGGCGAGGCGTTCGGCATGCTCGGCAACAATCTGCCCCAGGAGCGGCTCTCGATCGCCATCACCGCGCAGGCCACCGCGACCGCCGCGGTCGACTTGGCCATCGATTACGCCAAGCAGCGCAAGATCTTCGGCTCGCCGCTCGCCGGATTCCAGAACACGAAGTTCGTGCTGGCCGAATGCGCGACCGAGTTGCAGGCCGGGCAGGCGCTCATCGATCAGGCGCTGATCGGGCTGGACGCGCGCACCCTGACCCCGGCCGACGCCGCCAAGGTCAAGCTCTTCTGCACCGAGATGCAGGCGCGGGTCATCGACAAATGTCTGCAGCTGCACGGCGGATACGGCTACATGACCGAATACCCGATCGCGCGCCTGTACGCCGATGCCCGTGTCACCCGGATCTTCGGCGGCACCAGCGAGGTCATGAAGAGCGTCATCTCCAAGTCCATGGGCCTGTAAGAGCCGTCCCCACTACGCATCCCGCGAGGAATCCCATGCAGATCGACAACATCAATACCGTCGTGACCGGCGGGGCGTCGGGTCTCGGCCTGGCCACCGCCACCCGGCTGGTCGAGTCCGGCGCCGGCGTCACCATCGTGGACCTGCCCGGGTCCGCCGGTGCGGAACAGGCCGAGAAACTCGGTGCCGCAGCGCGATTCGTGCCCGCCGACGTCACCGACGAGTCAGCCGTCCGGGCTGCCTTCACCGCCGCCGCCGAGCGTGGCCCGGTGCGCGCGGTCGTGCACTGCGCCGGTCGCGGCAAGCCCATGCGCCTGCTGACCAAGGACGGGTCCGCCGCCGACCTCGAACCCTTCGAGTCGGTGATCCGGTTGAACCTCATCGGCACCTTCAATGTGCTGCGGTTCGCGGCCGAGGCGATGGCCGCGAACGAGCCCCTGGAAGGCGACCGCGGCGTCTGCGTGCTCACCGCGTCGGTCGCCGCTTACGAGGGCCAGATCGGTCAGATCAATTACGCCGCCTCCAAGGCCGGGGTGGTGGGCATGACCCTGCCCGCGGCACGCGATTTGTCCAGCAACCAGATTCGGGTCTGCACCATCGCGCCCGGCGTCTTCGCCACGCCGTTGCTGATCAACGCCCGTGCCGATATTCGTGAGCAGCTGGTCTCGGGGATCCCGCATCCGCGCCGGCTGGGCGAGCCCGACGAGTTCGCCCGGCTGGCCGCCCACATCATCGAGAACGGCATGCTCAACGGCGAGACCATCCGGCTCGACGGCGCCATCCGGATGGCGCCGCGATGAGCGCGCCCGATCCCGTGGTCCTGGTCGAGCGGTCGGGACCGGTGCTGGTCATCACCCTGAACCGGCCGCGGGCGCGCAACGCGGTCGACCGGGCCGTCGCCGAGGGCGTGGCCGCGGCGCTCGACCTGCTGGAGACCGACCCCGCACTGCGGGTCGGCGTGATCACCGGAGCCGGTGGATTCTTCTGCGCGGGAATGGATCTCAAGGCCTTCCTGCGCGGCGAGAGCCCGCGCGTCGAGGGGCGCGGATTCGCCGGGCTGGTCGAGGCGCCGCCGGTGAAGCCGCTGATCGCGGCGGTGGACGGACCGGCGCTCGCCGGTGGGTTCGAGATCGCGCTCGCCGCGGACCTGGTGGTGGCGGGCCGCACCGCGATCTTCGGACTGCCCGAGGTCGCGCGTGGGTTGGTGGCCGCGGCGGGTGGACTGCATCGACTGCCGGCCCGCCTGCCCCGGTCGGTTGCGGTGGAGATGATCCTCACCGGCCGGCCCCGCACGGCCGCGGAGCTGCACGCCTTCGGGCTGGTGAACCGGATCGCCGAGGCGGGGCACGTGCTGGAGTGCGCCATCGAGCTCGCCGAAGTCATCGCGGCGAACGGGCCCTTGGCCGTTCAGGTCAGC
The DNA here is from genome assembly GCF_053602115.1 of Nocardia sp. NPDC004582. NCBI lineage: Bacteria > Bacillati > Actinomycetota > Actinomycetes > Mycobacteriales > Nocardiaceae > Nocardia > Nocardia sp. NPDC004582. Next base: position 18,006 of record NZ_JBSGCY010000110.1, read on the forward strand.
AAACGGATCATCGGCGAATCGGCGGACTGGCCCGCGGCGGAGTCCTTCGCGCGCACCCGGCGGCTGACCGGACCGGTGTTCGCGTCCGGCGACGCGAAAGAGGGCGCCCGCGCCTTCGCCGAGAAACGCCTCCCGGTCTGGACCGGCAAGTAACCCAACAATTTTCCCCGCAAGGAGTCAGTCGATGCGTGATGCCGTGATCGTCGAAGCGGTCCGCAGTCCCGTGGGCCGTCGCAACGGCCGCCTGAAAGACGTTCACCCGGTCGACCTTTCGGCCGCCGTGATCACCGCGCTCGTCGAGCGTGCCGGGGTCGCCCCGGACCTGGTGGACGACGTCATCTGGGGATGCGTCGGTCAGGTCGGCGAACAGGCCGGAAATATCGCCCGCAACACCGTGCTCGCGGCCGGCTGGCCCGAGACCGTCGCGGGCACGACGATCGAACGGCAGTGCGGATCCAGCCAGCAGGCACTGCATTTCGCGGCCGCCGGGGTCATCTCCGGTCAATACGACCTCGCGGTCGCGGGTGGCGTCGAGTCGATGACGAGGATCCCCATGGGCTCGGCGCGCCGGGTCGGACTCGGCGATCCCAACAGCGAACGGATCCGGCGACGCTACACCGGGATCGAGTTCAACCAGGGCCGCGGCGCCGAAATCCTGGCCGAACGCTACGACCTGAGCCGGGAGTTCCTGGACGAGTACAGCATTCGCTCCCATCAGCGCGCGGCCCGAGCCATCGACGGGGGCCGTTTCGCCGCCGAGATCGCCCCTATCGAACTGCCCGACGGTGAACTGTTCACCACCGACGAGGGCATCCGGCGCGACACCACGCCCGAGGCGCTGGCCGCCCTGAAGCCGGCCTTCGGCGAAGACGGCCGCGTCACGGCGGGCAACGCGTCGCAGATCTCCGACGGCGCGGCGGCGCTGCTGGTGACCACCTCCGAGCGCGCTCACGAACTGGGCTTGCGGCCACTGGCCCGCATCCACACCGCCACCGTCATCGGCGATGACCCCGTCGCCATGCTCGCCGGGCCCATTCCGGCCACCGCCCGCGTGCTCGCCCGCGCCGGATTGAGCCTCGACGACATCGGCTCGTTCGAGGTGAACGAGGCCTTCGCCAGTGTGGTCGGCGCGTGGCTGCGCGCGACCGGGGCGCCCGAGGACCGGGTGAACCCCGACGGTGGCGCCATCGCCATCGGCCACCCCCTCGGCGGCTCGGGCGCGCGGCTGGCGACCACGCTGGTGCACCGGATGCGGGCCGACGGCGTGCGCTACGGGCTGCAGACCATGTGCGAGGGCGGCGGCATGGCCAACGCCACCATCTTCGAAAATCTCTGAGGAGTCCCATGAAAAGGAAGAACACCATCGCGGTCGCCGTGTGCGCGGTGGCGGCCACCGCCTGGACCGCCGGCGTCGTGCAGGCCGATCCCGCTGCGGGCGCCGACCCGAATTCGGTGCATTACGAGATCGGGCGTCAGGCCGACTCGGCCGTACTGTCCACGCCGGACGGGCGTGTGCGGATCGTCGCCGATCAACTGGTGCTCACCGACCGTGCGGACCGGCCGGTCGCGTCGATACCGTTGACCTACCGCCTCGACGACGTCGCCTATCCGATCGCCGCCCACATCGAGGGAAACACCGCGACGCTGACGCCGGATCGGCGCGCCGGGCAACCGGTCACCCCGGTGGCGCGCACGGAAATCCGTACGGTGCGACAGGTCTCGGAGTCCTTCACGCCCCGGGATTCGATGGAACTGGGTGCGTTCAGCCAGCGGGTCGCCATCGGCTCGGGCGTCAGCGCGGTCCTGGGCGCGGTACTCGGCGGCGGTGTCGGCTGTCTGGTCGGCGCGGCCGCGGGCGCGGCGCTGTCGAGCCCGGTGATCGCGTTGCTGGTGCCCTTCGTCGGCGCCACCATCGCGGGCTGTGTCCTCGGTGCGGCGACACTCGGCGCGGTCGGCTCGATGGTCGGGCTGATCACGGTCGGCGGCCCGATCACGCTCTTCTCGGCCTTCCAGTACTTCTCGACGATCCTGACACCCTGCCCGCCCGAGCTCGCGTACTGCAAGGATCCCGCCCAGGCCACCCCGGCCACGAAGTAGGCCCCGCGCGTGAGATGCGCCCGGCCCGGGCGCATCTCGATCCGGCCGGCGGCCACGCCGGTGAATTTTCGGGCGTGCGTGTCGATTCGGCTCGCGGCTGTTCGATGAGAAGGTGAAGGGCGGAACCGCCGCCCCCACACCGAGAGGAACAGCCGCCCGATGATCGAACACATTCTGGCTCTGCCCGACGTCGACCTCGCCTACGACCTGTTGGGGCCCGCGCCGTCGCAGAGCGCGCACCGGCCGCTGCTGATGATCGGCCAGCCGATGACCGCGGCGGGCTTCACCGCGCTGGCGGCGTACTTCCCGGACCGGACCGTCATCACCTATGACCCGCGCGGGCTGGGCCGCAGTGTCCGCAAGGACGGCCGCACCGACAATTCGCCGACCGTGCAGGCCGAGGACGTTCATGCCCTGCTCGGCGCCCTGAAGGTGGGCCCGGTCGACTTGTTCGCCAGCAGCGGCGGCGCGGTCACCGCGCTGGCCCTGGTCACCGCCCACCCCGGCGACGTGACCACCCTCGTCGCCCACGAACCCCCGATCATCAGCGTGCTGCCCGACGCCGAGGCCGCCGCCCGCGCGCAGGCCCAGGTCCGCGACGCCTACCAGGCCAAGGGCTCGTTCGCGGGGATGGCCGCCTTCATCGCCCTCACCTCCTGGCAGGGCGAATTCACCGACGCCTACTTCGCCCAACCCCCGGCGGACCCGGCCATGTTCGGCATGCCCACCGAGGACGACGGCACCCGCGACGACCCGCTGTTGTCCGACGCGTCCTGGGCCATCACCGGTTACGTCCCCGACCCCGCCGGGCTGGCGGCCGCGCCCACCCGCGTCGTCATCGCCGTCGGCGAGGAATCGGCGGGCACCTTCACCGCCCGCACCGCCGAAGCCACCGCCGCCCTGCTCGGCTCGACCCCGGCCGTCTTCCCGAGTCACCACGGCGGCTTCACCGGCCCCGACTCCGGGTATCCGGGTCAGCCCGAGCCGTTCGCGCAGCGGCTGCGCGAGATCCTCGACACGGACCAGGGCTGACCGCCTGACCAGCGCAGACCGGTTCCCGTGGGTGACCGCTGGTCTCGGCTCCGGGTGCTCGGGAGCCCTTCGGCTTTTCGAGCACCCGGAGTCGAACTCCCCTGAGCGGCAAGTTCATCGGCGGTGCGTCTCGGCATCGTCCGGCAATTCGTCTCGTGCGGCTGATCTTCCGCGCGGGGTGAGCGTCTAGGTGAGCTTGGTGAGCCACACGTGCGTGACCGCGGACGTGGCGAGCATCTCGCTGACGCGGTAGCCGGGCAGTGTGCCGAGGTTGTCGAACAGGCGCTCACCCGTGCCGAGGAACGTCGGGACGATCGCCATGTGCAGGTCGTCGATCAATCCGGCGGCGAGGAAGGCGCGCACCGTACTCGCCCCGCCGCCGAGCCGCACATCCTGGCCCTGCGCCGCCTCGAACGCCTGCGCCAGCACCTGCTCGGGCGTACCGGACACGAAATGGAAAGTGGTGCCGCCCTTCATCGGCAGCGCCGGACGCGGGTGATGGGTCATCACGAAGGTGTCGTGGTGATACGGCGGGTTGTCGCCCCACCAGCCGGTCCAGGAGTGGTCGGGCCACTCGCCGCGGACCGGGCCGAACATATTGCGGCCCATGATGGTGGCGCCGATATTGACGTCACCGGCGGCGAGGAAGTCGTTGTCGGGCCCGGGATCGCCGCCGGGCTCACCGATCATGTGGCGGCCGTAGCGGGTGCGGAACACCCAGTCGTGCAGGTGTTGTCCGCCCACGCCGAGGGGCGTGTCGGGACCCTGACCCGGGCCGGCGGCGAAACCGTCGAGGGAGACGGCGTAATTGTGGACGCGGAGTTTCGGCATGACGCGAGCCTCTCGGGTGAAGGGGCGGCGGGTTCCGTCCCTACCCTCTCATCGAACGGCGAACCGCTCGATCGACACGACCGATCGGATCAGCGGCAGGGCTGCAACGGGAAGCAGGCGGGCGGAACCGTCGTCCTGGGCAGCGTCGGATCGACGGAGTGCGCGGAGGTGGGGGAGTCGACGACCGTCGAATGCGACGGTTGCGGCTGCTTGTCCGGCGACTTCTCCGGAGTGTTCCGGCCCGCGCAGGCGATGGCGATCACCAGAATGATCAACGCCAGCAACAGTGCTCCGAGGATCGGCAGATCACGGCGGCGCTTGCGCCCGTCGCCCGTCGGCTGCGGTTCGTTCCACAGCGGGAACCGGTCTCGTTCCTGCTGCTGAGTCGGCACCGACCATTGCGGGGCGGTGGACGGGGCGGGCTCGGGACGCGATTGGGGGCCCGGGCCGATGCCCGGCCGGGGCTGCGGCTGCCCGGCCGGTGGCGGTCCGGGCGGACGTCCGGCC
>NZ_JBSGCY010000111.1:0-22254 GCF_053602115.1 Nocardia sp. NPDC004582
ACCGGCGGGCGGTGGCGGCGGCCGCGTCGCCGTCACGATCGGCGATCACGATGTGCTCGACGCCGAGCAGGGTGGCGGCGGTCTCGACGGCGGCGGCTCCCATCGCGCCGGCCGCGCCCAAGGCCAGGATCTTCATGGCGGTGCTCCCGTGACTCGGTGGTTCAGGGCTTCGAATGGTCGGCGGCGAAGTCGCGCAGCGCGTCGAGATAGCCGGGGGCGTACAGGGATCGGGGCGCGAACAGGGCGACCAGGAAGGACCGGGCGCTGTCGGGCTGGTCCAGCTCGAACTTGACGATGTTGTGCGAGGCGTCGGGATAGCTGCGCACGGTGAGCAGGCTCGCGGGCATGGACTCGCGATATACGCGCGCGGTCTCGGCGACGTCGACATTGAGATCACGTTCACCCAGCGCCAACAGTGTCGGAACACGCACCCGCGGAAGGGTTCCGGCGACATCGGCGAGATAGTTCCGGCCGACGAACCGCCAGCGATCCTCCGTCATGGGCGGGGAATCGGTGGTGGCCGTGAGATAGCGGGGATAGTCCGCGCCCTCGCGCAACAGGGTCAGATCGGTCTCCCGCCGCCGCAGCTGGGCGGCGAGCTCGTCCGCGGAGGCGTCGCGCTCGCGGAGTTCGGCGCGCAGGTTGTACTCGCCCTGCCGGATCCAGTTGATCGCCGGACCGGCCAGGATCATGAACCGCAGTTCCGGGTGCCGGGCCGCGACCTCGGGCAGCACCCATCCGGCTTGGCTGATGCCCCACAGACCGATGGTGTCCGGATCGATCTCGGGCCGTCCTCGGGACCAGGCGATGGCCGCTTCGGTCTCGACCGCCCGATCGTGCATGGACTGGTCCAGCCAGTTCCCGGGCGCGCCGTTCACACCCGGCTTGTCCCACGCCAGCGACGCGTACCCGGCCTCGGCGAAGCTCTCCCAGATCGGCCGGTAGAACTCGTCGCGATCGGCGGTGGCCGCGCCGTCGCCGTGGACGAAAACCACGAGCCCGAACGGGCCGTCGCCCGTGGCGGGCAGCGCGAGAGTGCCCCGCAGCGGCTGTACTCCGCCGGTGATGGTGACCCATTCGGTGCGAATGTCGAAGTCGTGCTGCACGACCACGCATCCGCCCGCCGACAACAGCAGGGCGGCAACACAACTCGCGGCGATCAGCAGGCGGCGTTTCCAGGACACGAATCTATCGTATCAGAAACGATCGTCAGCAATTGGATAGATTGCTCCGGTTGTTAGCCTGAGCGGGACAAACGCGAAGGGACGGGTGCATGGCGACGATCGAAGAGGCGCTCGAAATCGAGCAACTCGAACGCGACATCTTCCGCGGCGCGTCCACCAAGACGCAGCTGCCCCGCACATTCGGCGGGCAGGTGGCGGGGCAGGCCCTGGTGGCGGCGGTGCGCACGGTGGATCCGCATTATCAGGTGCATTCGCTGCACGGGTACTTCCTGCGGCCCGGTAACCCGGAGCGGCCCACCGTCTACATGGTGGAACGCATCCGTGAGGGCCGCTCCTTCTGTACCCGCCGGGTCACCGGGGTGCAGAACGGCGAGGCCATCTTCACCATGTCGGCCTCGTTCCACGTCGGGGACGAGGGGCCCGAGCATCAGGACGTGATGCCGAGCGTGCCGGCGCCGGAGGACATGCCCGACGCCAAGGAGTCGATGAGCCCGGAACGGCTGTGGGCCATGCGCGAATGGGAGCACTGGGATATTCGCACCATCCCGCAGGGGGCGGTGGATCGCCGCGACGGCACCGTCGCCCAGCAGCAGGTGTGGTTCCGCTACCGGCACCCGCTGCCCGACGACCCGCTGGTCCACGTGTGCACGCTCGCCTACATGAGCGATATGACCCTGCTCGGCTCCTCGAAGGTCATCCACCCCGACGAACCCACCCAGAACGCCTCGCTCGACCACGCCATGTGGTTCCTGCGCCCGTTCCGCGCCGACGACTGGCTGCTCTACGACCAGCAGTCGCCCTCGGCGGGCGCGGGCCGCGCGCTGACCGGCGGGCGGATCTGGAACCGGGCCGGGGAACTGGTCGCGGTCGTCATGCAGGAGGGCCTGACCCGCACCCTGCGCGACCCGGAAGCGGGCTCGTACCCGCCTGGAACAGCCTGAGTCGCAACCGAATCGGCTCCGCGTGCGCGGATCGCACCGAGCCGCACGGGAATCGGGCGCGCCGCCGGTGAATACCGGCGGCGCGCTCGTATTTCGCGGTCAGGCGGTCTGTACGCGCAGGTGACACACCACGGTGTCGTTCATCTTGCGCAACACCCGCTCCAGCTCGTCACTGCGATGGCTGGGCAGCACGTGATTCCACCCGGCGGGCGGCTCGACCTCGGCGATCACCACCACCTTGCGGCGTCCGGCGAAATGGTCGGCGACGTAGCGCGCCACCGGCCCGCCCACGGTCGAATCGCCGTCCTCGAGCAGCACCAGCCGTACGTCGGGATGCCAGGTCTCCCATTCCTTGGTGAAGACCGTGATGTTCTCGCCCGGCAAGCACACGTGCACCGCGGTCACGTCGCGGCCCAGCGACAGGGCCGCCGAGAGCGCTTCGCGGCTGAGTTCCGACACCTCCGACACCGGGACCACGATGGCGGTCTCGGTGGCCTTGGGCTCGGCGGGCACGCACCCCGCGCCTCGGCAGCCGTCGATCCGGGCGTAGATCGCGCGGATCCGCTCCATGGCGACCACCAGGAGCGGCAACACCACCACGATCAGCCACGCGCCCTCGGTGAATTTCATTGCGGTGGTGACGATCAGCGCCACGAAGGTGAGCATCGCGCCGAATCCGTTGAGCGCCGCCCGCCACTGCCAGCCCTGGACACGGGCGCCGAGCCAGTGCCGGACCATCCCGACCTGGGCGATGGTGAAGCCCACGAACACGCCGATCGCGAACAGCGGCACCAGCGCGTTCATATCGCCGCGGGACATCACGAGCAGCAGGGCCGCGGACAGGCCCAGCGCGAGCACGCCGAAGCGGTAGACCTGCCGCTGCGAGCTCACCGCGAAACGGTGCGGCAGGCAGTTGTCGTCGGCGAGGATCTTGGTCAGGGTCGGCAGCCCGCCGTAGGAGGTGTTGGCGGCCAAGGCCAGCAGGACGACGGTCGCGAATTGCACGATGTAGTAGGCGATTCCGTGACCGAGCGCGGCTTCGGTCAGCTGCGACAGTACGGTGGTGCCCTCGATCGGGTGAATGGCGAACTTGCCGATCAAGGTGGCCAGCCCGATCAGCATGACACCGAGCAGGACGCCGAGCGCCACCTCGGCCCGCTGCGCGCGCCGGACCTTCGGCTCCGCGAAGCTGGGCACCGCGTTGGCGATGGCCTCGACGCCGGTGAGCGCCGCGCACCCGCTGGAGAACGCCTTGAGCAGCAACAGGATTCCGATGGTGCGCGCGTTCTCGGCGATGGCCGCGCCGGTGGCCACGGTGGCCGGTTCCGAGCGCAGCAGGCCCGCGACGATCACCGTGAGTACGCCGAGCACGAACACCACCGTGGGCGCCATGAAGGCGCGGGCGCTCTCGCGGATGCCGTAGAGATTGAGTGCGGTGATGCCCGCCAGCACCGCCAGGCAGATTTCGGGCGTGTATTCGAACAGCCCCGGGAACGCGGAGGTCAACGCGGCCACGCCCGCGGCGATGGAGACCGCGACATTGAGGACGTAGTCCACGATCAGCGACGCGGCGGCCACCAGACTGGTCCGCCGCCCCAGCCGCGCCTTGGCCACCGCGTACGCGCCGCCGCCGTTCGGGAAGGCGGCGATGACCTGCCGGTAGGACGCGATCAGCACCGTCAGCAGCACCACGATCGCCAAGGTGACCGGCAGGGTGAAGCCGAGCCCGGCCGCACCCGCGGCGGCCAGGACCAGCACGATCGCCTCCGGACCATAGGCGACCGAGGCCATCGCATCGAGCGAGAGCCCGGCCAGCCCCGTCGCGACCGTCAGTCCGTGCCGGGACCGGGTGTCCCCGTGGGTGGACCGTGCCGGACCACGACGGGGCCCCGTCTGCCCGGGGCGGGATTCGTTCAGCCCGGGTCGCGTCGGGGGAGTGGGGTCTCCGCCGCGCGGCCCGGGCGAGGTTTGCGGAAGCACATCAGTCACATCGGGGAGTGTTCACCCGAAAGAGCAAGCGGACACTCGTCCTGACGAAACCCTGACGGCCTGGGTGAGCAGGGCCACACACCTCGGCAAACGTATGCTCTACGGCGTGAAACCGACGATTGGTGTGCTGGCCCTGCAGGGCGATGTGCGCGAACACCTGCACGCTCTCGAGGCCTGTGGTGCGCAGGCGGTCCCGGTGCGCCGGGAATCCGAGCTCGCCGCCGTCGACGGACTGGTCATCCCCGGTGGCGAATCCACCACCATCAGCAAACTGCTGGAAGTCTTCGAGCTGCTGGAACCGCTGCGGCAGCGGCTGCGTGACGGCCTGCCCGCCTACGGTTCCTGCGCCGGCATGATCCTGCTGGCCTCGGAGGTGCTCGACACCCGTCCGGACATGCAGGCACTGCACGGCATCGATATGACGGTGCGCCGCAATGCCTTCGGCCGTCAGGTCGACTCCTTCGAGACCGATCTGGACTTCGCGGGCCTCACCGACGGCCCGGTGCGGGCGGTGTTCATCCGTGCGCCGTGGGTGGAGCGGGCCGGTGACGGCGTCGAGGTGCTGGCGCGGGTGCCGTCGGGTCCGGCCGCGGGCCGGATCGTGGCGGTGCGGCAGGGCAATGTCATCGCCACGTCCTTCCATCCGGAGGTAACCGGTGATCTGCGGGTCCACAAGCTGTTCGTCGATACCGCGGTGCGCCCGCGCGCCGGGGTCTGACGTACGCTCGAATGTCGGAAACCATTCAGCCCCCTGAAACGAGGAAGTAGGGAATGAGCGGCCACTCCAAATGGGCCACCACCAAGCACAAGAAGGCCGGGATCGACGCGAAGCGCGGCAAGCTCTTCGCCAAGTTGATCAAGAACATCGAGGTGGCGGCCCGCACCGGTGGTAGTGACCCGGACGGCAACCCGACGCTGTACGACGCCATCCAGAAGGCGAAGAAGTCGTCGGTGCCCAACGACAACATCGAGCGCGCGCGCAAGCGCGGCGGCGGTGAAGAGGCGGGCGGCGCGGACTGGCAGACCATCATGTACGAGGGCTACGGCCCCAGTGGTGTCGCCCTGCTGATCGAATGCCTCACCGACAACCGCAACCGCGCGGCCGGCGAGGTGCGTCTGGCCGTCACCCGCAACGGCGGCAATATGGCCGACGTCGGTTCGGTGTCGTACCTGTTCTCCCGCAAGGGTGTCGTGGTGCTGGACAAGGCCGGGCAGTCCGAGGACGACATCCTCGATGTGGTGCTCGACGCGGGCGCCGAGGAGATCAACGACCTGGGCGATGAGTTCGAGGTGATCTCCGAGCCGGGCGACATGATCGCGGTGCGTTCCGCGCTGCAGAAGGCCGGGATCGACTACACCTCCGCCGAGTCCGGCTTCCAGCCGTCGGTGACCGTTCCCGCCGACGTCGACCTGGCCCGCAAGGTGTTCAAGCTGGTCGACGCGCTCGAGGACAGCGACGACGTGCAGAACGTGTACACCAATGTCGACATCAGCGACGAGGTGCTGGCCGAGCTCGACGCCTAGCATCAGCTCTCCCGACGCGGGCCGCTTCCCCTTCCGGGAGGCGGCCCGCGTCGCGTCCGCGGGCCGCGCGCGTCGGATCCGGCCCCCGACCGGCCGTGTCGATGGACAATGTCGCGGCGGGGGTCCGTTAGACTCTCGAACAGTTGTTCGTTCACGGTGAGAGGGGTTTCGGTGCGGGTGATGGGCGTCGACCCCGGGCTCACCCGGTGCGGTCTGTCCATGGTGGTCGGCACCCTGGGACGGCAGGTGTCCATGCTGGAGGTCGGCGTGGTGCGCACCCCGCCGGAAATGGATCTGGCGCAACGACTCCTGCTGGTCGCCGACGGCGCCGAAGCCTGGATGGACAAGCACAAACCCGAAGTCGTCGCCATCGAACGGGTCTTCTCGCAGAACAATGTCCGCACCGCGATGGCCACCGCGCAGGCGGGCGGCGTGATCGCGCTCGCGGCCGCGCGGCGCGAGATCCCGGTGCACTTCCACACCCCGTCCCAGGTGAAGGCGGCGGTCACCGGCAACGGTTCGGCGGACAAGGCGCAAGTGACCGCGATGGTGACCCGTATCCTCGGGCTGTCCGTCGCACCGAAGCCCGCCGACGCCGCCGACGCGCTCGCCCTGGCCATCTGCCATTGCTGGCGTGCGCCCATGCTGGACCGCATGGCCAAGGCGGAGGCGTTGGCCGAGCGGCAGCGGCGGCTGTACGAGGAAAGGCTTGCCCAGCAACGCGGTAACGGCGGCCCTCCGGGAAGCGGAGACGGCCGGCGCGGTGCTGGTTCCCAGCGTGGTGAATCTCCGAATCGGAAGGCGGTAACGCGGTGATCGCGTCGGTGCGCGGCGAGGTGCTCGAGATCGGGCTCGACCATGTGGTGATCGAGGCGGCGGGAGTCGGCTACCGGCTCAACGCCACCCCGGCGACCCTGGCCGGTTTGACTCGTGGCGAGGATTCCCGCCTCTACACGACCATGATCGTGCGCGAGGACTCGATGACCCTGTTCGGGTTCGCCGACACCGAGGCGCGAGAGTTGTTCGGGCTGTTGCAGACCGTGTCCGGCGTCGGCCCGAAGCTGGCCATGGCGGTGCTCGCGGTCCTCGAACCCGAGGCGCTGCGCAAGGCGCTGGCGGAATCGAACGTGGCGGCGCTGACCCGGGTGCCCGGGGTCGGCAAGCGCGGCGCCGAGCGCATGGTGGTGGAGCTGCGCGACAAGGTGAATCTGGTTCCGGTGCAGTCCGGTCCGCCCGGATCGGGTCCCGCGCCCATGGTCACGCCGGTGCGCGAGCAGGTGGTGGACGCGCTCGTCGGGCTCGGCTTCCCGGCCCGGCAGGCCGAGGGCGCGGTGGACGCGGTGCTCGCCGACGAACCCGGCATCGGCACCTCCCAGGCGCTGCGCACGGCGCTGGGCCTGCTCGGCAAGAATCGATAACCGGTCATGGCAGAGGATTTCGACGACTTCAGCGACGCGGATTTCGACGCGGACGAATCCAGCGTCACCGCGAGTTATCTGCAGTCCGACGGTGAGATCGAGGCCAGCCTGCGCCCGAAGTCGCTGGACGACTTCATCGGTCAGCCGCGGGTGCGCGAACAGCTGGCGCTGGTGCTGCGCGGCGCGAAACTGCGCGGCGGCACCCCCGACCACGTATTGCTGTCGGGCCCACCGGGTCTGGGCAAGACGAGTATGGCCATGATCATCGCCGGTGAACTCGGCACCGCCCTGCGCCTCACCTCCGGCCCCGCCCTGGAACGCGCGGGCGACCTGGCCGCCATGCTCAGCAATCTGGTCGAGGGCGATGTCCTGTTCATCGACGAGATCCACCGCATGGCCCGCCCCGCCGAGGAGATGCTGTACCTGGCGATGGAGGACTTCCGCGTCGACGTGGTGGTCGGCAAGGGCCCCGGCGCCACCTCGATTCCCCTCGATATCGCGCCGTTCACCCTGGTCGGCGCGACCACCCGCTCGGGCGCGCTGACCGGCCCGCTGCGTGACCGGTTCGGCTTCACCGGCCACATGGACTTCTACGAGCCGCTGGAACTGCAGCAGATCCTCGAACGCTCGGCCCGAATCCTGGGCGTACGACTGGAATCCGATGCCGCCGCCGAGATCGCCGGCCGCTCCCGTGGCACGCCGCGGATCGCGAACCGCCTGCTGCGCCGCGTGCGCGACTACGCGGAGGTCAAGGCCGACGGCCTCGTCACTCCCGACATCGCGCACGCCGCACTGTCGGTGTACGACGTGGACTCCCTCGGCCTGGACCGCCTCGACCGTGCGGTCCTGAGCGCCCTGATCCGCAGCTTCAACGGCGGACCGGTGGGCGTGTCCACGCTGGCCGTCGCGGTCGGCGAGGAAGCGACCACGGTCGAGGAAGTCTGCGAACCGTTCCTGGTGCGAGCGGGTTTGGTGGCCCGCACACCGCGCGGCCGTATCGCCACCGCCGCCGCCTGGGAGCACCTGGGCTTGGTCCCACCCCCGGACCTGGTGTTCGGTTCCATCGAAGTGCGGCGGCACGAACCGCAGATGGATCTGTTCGAGCCGTAGGACGGTGCGGCACCGGCCGTCTCGGGGACGGCCGGTGCGCGTCGTGAGCCGTCAGTCCACGGTGAGAACCAGTTTGCCGACGGTATGGCCGGTTTCGCCCAGGGCGTGCGCGGCGGCGGCGAGCGGGAACACCCCCGCGAGGAGCCCCGGCCGCTGGCCTATCGGCGGACCTTCCGGAGTGCGGCGGTGCTCACCGCCGCGGGCGGCTGACCTCGCGAACCTCGCGCAGGTGCTGTTCCATCGCGGCCGCCGCGCCCGGCCCGTCGTGGGCCGCGACCGCGGCGTAGATCCGGTGGTGACCGTCCACGGACAGGGCGCGAGCGTGGCGAGTGCGATGAGACAGGGCGCGGGTGCGGCGGGTCCAGTCGGTGGTCATCGTGCACAGGGTCACCAGCAGCGGGTTCTGCGCGGCGCGCGCGAGCAGGGTGTGGAATTCGATATCGAGGCGCAGGGATTCGGCGGGGGAGAGGGAGTCGCTGGAGCGGGCCAGGACGTCGTCGAGGGACAGCAGGTTGGAGTCGACGGCCCGCAGCGCGGCCAGCTCGGCGATCCGCGGTTCCACCAGATCCCGTAGCTCGGTGGCGTGACCGAGCTCGATATCCAGTTCCGCGAGCCCGTCCGCGAGATCGCCCGCCCGTCGCGGGCCGTCGATGACGGTGCTGCCACGGCCCTGACGGCGTTCGATGAGCTGTTTGGATTCCAGCTCGAACATGGCCTGCCGCAACGAGGATCGCGACACACTCAACCCGGCCGCCAGCTCCCGTTCCGGCGGCAGCCGATCCCCGGCCCGCAGTTCCCCGCTGGCGATCAAACCTTCCAGGTGCGCCGCGACCTCCGCGCTGACGCTGCGTGCGCGCCGGCGGAGCGGCGGAATCGATGCCGTCACGCCCCGAGTTTAAATCCCTTCCCTGGCAAACCATTTCGGGCAGGTAAAACGGCAGTTACGTTAGGTTTCGTGGCCCCGCACCGCCGGTCGGGCCGACTTATGGTCGGCACATCGGATGGTCCGACCAATTCTGGCCGGGTAGGGAAGGTAGAGCGCGTGACGTCGATTGTGCGGGGGTTCGCCCCGGCGTTTCCGGTACTGCAACCGGGTGAGGGGATCGGTGGCGCAGGGTATCTGCCGGTCGACCCGGCGGCGGTGCTGTGGGGGCGGCTGCCGCGGGTCGGCGACAAGCCCGTCGCGACCGTGGAGCCGGGCGGGACCATCGTGGTCGACACCGTCAGTCACGAAGGCATTCTGGAGGATCAGGGGTCCGATCCGCTCGCCTACTTCGGACGGCACGGGGTCGAGCGGGACCAGGTGCTCGGCGACGCGATCGAGGTAGCGGGAACCCGCCGCCGAGACTCGCTGGCGGGGCCGCACATCGTCACCGGGCCGATCGCTGTCGCGGGGGCGAAACCAGGGGACCTGCTGGCGATTCGGATCGACGCGCTGGCCATGCGCGCGCCGTATGGCGTGGTATCCACCCGGCACGCGCGCGGCGTGCTGGCGAACAAGGCCGGATTCGACGGCAACTACGGGCAGTTCTGCGCTGTCGAAGACCGGGACGGGGCGTGGTACGGGACGATGCCGCTGCACCCGGATCGGCCGGGGCAGGCCGGGTTTCCGCTGCACCCGTTCCTGGGCATCATCGGCGTCGCGACCGATACGGATACGAGAGTGTCGTCGGTGCCGCCGGGGACGCACGGCGGCAATATCGATATCCGGCGGCTGACGGCGGGTGCCACATTGTTTCTGCCGGTGCAGGTCGAGGACGCCCTGTTCTATATCGGGGATCCGCACTTCGCCCAAGGGAATGGGGAAGTGGCGCTCACCGCGTTGGAAGCGCCGCTGCGGGCAACATTGACGGTGGACATCATTCCGGCGGCGCAGGTCGCGGCCGGGCTGGGACGCGGAATCGGACCGTTCGCGGCCTCACATGGACTATTGATCCCGACGGGGTTGAGCGAGGACCTGAACAAGGCGCTGGAACTGTGCGTCCGGAACGCCATCGAACTGGTGGTGTCACTGTTCGATGCGGATCCGCAACAGGCGTACCTGTATCTCAGTGCCGCAGCGGATTTCAACATCTCACAGGCGGTGGACCAGGTGCGAGGCGTGCACGGCGAGGTGCGGGTGGCGGACTTCGCCGGACACGCCGCGACCGAGCTGGCCAAGCGCGTGCTCGCGAGGGTGTGATGACGGCGGCACACGAATTGCCCGACCAGATGCCCGAATTCGATCCGCGGGTGTGGCGGGAGCGGGGCGCGCCATTGGTGGCCGCCGCCGGTGATGGGGTGCTCAGCGGGCACACCGTGGCGGTGAAGGATCTCTACGCCGTCGCCGGATATCCGCTGGGTGGTGGGGTTCCGGAATTTCTGGGGGCACGCTCGGACGCGCATGCGGCGGTCGTGGCTCGTCTGCTCGCGTCAGGGGCCGATGTCGCCGGGATCGCGCACACCGATGAATTCGCCTACAGCATCACCGGCGGCAACGGGCGGTATGGGATGCCGGTCAATCCCGTTGTTCCGCAGCGGATTCCGGGTGGATCGTCGAGTGGGTCCGCGGTGGCGGTCGCGCGTGGGGAGGTCACCATCGGGTTGGGGACCGATACGGCGGGATCGATCCGGGTGCCTGCGGCGTATCAGGGGCTGTGGGGGATGCGGACCTCTCGCGGAAGCATCTCCACGGCTGGACTGCTGCCGCTGGCGGAGTCCTTCGACACCGTGGGTTGGATGACACGGGATCTGGACACGCTGCGACTGGTCGCGGAATGCCTGCTTCCCGAACAGAATTCGGTCCCCTACGAGCTCATCGTCGATCCCGACTTGTGTGCTGTGGCTGACGACGAGGTCGCGGAAGCCGGCTTGAAGGCGGCCAGGAAGCTCGGTGCGGTCGACTACCGTCTGAATGCCGACCTCGAATCGTGGTTCACGGCGTTCCGGACGGTGCAGGGGTTCGAAGCCTGGAGGAACCACGGCGCGTGGATCACGGCGCATCCGGGAGCGTTGGAAGCGGAAGTGGCGCAGCGGTTTCGCATCGCGTCGATGGTTACTGCTGAGGAAGCGGTCGCGGCGCGCTCAGTGCTCCGGGACGCGGCGGGGTTTCTTCAGGATGTCTTGCGTGGTCGGTTCCTCGTGTTGCCGACGGTTGCGACGCTTCCGCCGCTTCGGGTGGCGTCCGCCGGGGCGTTGGAGTCGGGGCGGGCGCGGACGTTGCATTTGACGTGTTTGGCGTCGATTGTTGGCGGACCTGCGATCAGTTTTCCATTGGCGAGGATTCGGGGAATTCCGAGCGGTTTATGTTTGGTTGGGGCGCCCGGTATGGATTGGAGTTTGATTTCCGTGTTGAGTGAAAAGGTAAGGGATACTGGACAATTCGGGTTCCCTGGGTGATCGCCCGGGCGTAAAATGGAGGCATGGATTCGAATGGGGTGACACTCGAGGGCTGTGGTATCGCTGAACTGGCGGCCGCGGTCTCGACCCTGACCGAATCCATCCAGGGCGGGAAGATGACCGACTTCTCTGATGAGGATGTTGTGTCGTTGATGCAGCAGTTGGAAACGTGCAAGCGTCAATTGGCTGCCCTGGATACTCGCCTGATCATCGAGGCGGGGGAGCGGTCGCTGCATTCGCGTTCCGGTGCGGGGAAGATGGTGCCGTTCCTGCGCCACACCCTCGGGCTGTCGCGGTATGACGCGTCGGTGCGGGTGAAGATCACCCACCACTGCGGCGAATTCGTGCAACAGACCGGACATGTCGCGCCGCCGGTGCTTCCGGTGGCAGCGGAAGCGTTTGCGGCTGGGGACATTTCGCGTGATCACGTGCGTCACATCATGGACGTCATGAACCATCTGCCCGTTGATGTGCCTGCCGAGGCGCGCGCGGAGGCCGAGCAGATCCTCGTGGACTATTCCCGTCATGGGTGGCCCGATGACCTGTTGAGGATCGGGCGTGACATCCTCGCTCGCCTCGACCCCGACGGGAAAGTGGTGTCCGATGCCGACCGTCGCCGCCGACGCGGGATCACCCTGTGCCGCCCGGGCGTGGACGGCATGTCCCGGATCGAGGGCTGGATCACCCCCGAGCTGCGTGCCCTGCTCGATGCTGCGTTCGCGAAGCTGGCGCGGCCCGGGATGTGCAACCTCGAAGATGCTGAAAGCCCGACCGCGCGTGACGGGTTCATCGAGAACGCTGTTCTGGACGCCGCGGCCGGTCGTGACCGTCGCGATGCGGGGCAGCGCACCCACGATGCGTTGTTCGCTCTGTTGCAGCCCGGTGTCGACGTCAGCGAACTGGGGTCGCACCGGGGTATGCCGGTGCAGGCCGTGTTCACCATGAGCCTCACGGATTTCGAGGCCGGGACCGGGGTCGCGACCACGGCGTCCGGGACGCATGTTTCGGTGGCTGAGGCGTTGAAGCTGGCCGCGGATTCGCATCCGGTGATCGCGGTCCTCGACGGGGACGGGATGCCGCTCTACCTGCAACGGTCGCGGCGCACTGCCAGTGAAGCCCAACGCCTCGCGCTCCTGGCTCGGGATAAGGGGTGTACCCGACCGGGGTGTGAGCAACCGGCCAGTATGTGCGCCGCGCACCATGTCACCGATTGGGCCAAGGGCGGGCCCACTGATATCGATAATCTGGCGTTCGCGTGTGATCATTGCCACGCGTTGATCAACGACGGCCCTGATGGGTGGAAAACCGTTGTGATGGGTAAAGATTCGCCTCATGCGGGTCGTACGGGGTGGATTGCTCCGAAGAGTCTCGATCCCACCGGCACTCCACGCGTGAACGAGCGTCATCACGTGGGGCAGGTGATCGCTGCTGCGGTCGATTCGAGCTGCCGCACGTGGCGTTCACGGGTTTCGTCGAAACCGCGCTGCTCGTCTGCTGCTGGCGTACGCAGAACAACGGGAAGTGTGGTCGCCTCGCCTGCCCTGCCGGACTTGGGCTGACGCCGGGCCGGGAGCCGTCAGCCTGCGATCCCGGCCTACGGACTGCACGCATCGCCTACTGGAGACAAGAACAAGAACCAAAGACCTCGAGACATCAACCATTTTCGAACTCCATGAAACCAAGCCCACCCGCTGACCTCCCTTCACACCGGGACGATGCGCGACCGAACCTCGAGGGGGCTGGAAGGTGAGGCGGCCCAACAGACTCGGCCACCCTGTCTTCCTTTTCCTGTCCTCACCGGTGGTGGCTGGTAGGTGAGGTGGTTTCGCAAAGCGGCCACCTCCCTCCTCCAGGCGTCTTTACATCTTTGTCGCTTTTCGTCCTTGGTCTTTCAATCGTCCTCAGACTTGATAGCTCAAGGCCCGACGAGCTCCCGAACCCGAGTAGTCCGAGCCGTCAACCGCCCACCCTTGAACACATAGTTCCGATCAGGCCGATCAAGCAGAACATCAGCAACACGGTAGGTCGACAGAACAACGAGATCAGCCTCAGCCCCCACCCGCACGCCATAGTGCTCCGCGATCCCGATAGTCCGAGCAGCCTCGGTAGTGGCCATCCCAAGAATCCGATTCAAATCCTCCGGCCCCGACAGATGCCCGGTCTGAGCCAGGAATAGCCCGATATCGAGCATGTCGGCATTCCCATACGGAGTGAAGGCGTTCCGAACGTTATTGGACGAGTACGCGGCGGTCACCCCCGCCTCCCACAACTCCCGAATCGGCGCCACCCCACGACGCACGTTGGTGGCGTCCGAGCGTCCACCCAGATGCATATCGGTCGCAGGCAGCGGCACCACCGATATCCCCGCGGCTGCGAGCCGCTCGAGGGTCCGCCCGCGGTCCGACGGGGATCGACCGGCCAGGGACGTCATGTGCCCCAGCGTGACTCGGCCATGACGCCCGGTGAGTTCGGTGATCGAAGCGATGTAGTCCGCCATGGCGTACCGCGGATCGGTGGCGTCGTCGGCGAAGTCGGCGTGAATGTCCAGGGGCACGTCGAATTCGGCGGCCAGGTCGAAGATGAGGTCGATGTGGCGGCGGCAGTCCTCGACGGTGCGTTCGTTGTACGCGCAGCCGCCGAGTACGTCGGCGCCCGCGTGCAGGCTCTCGCGCAGCAGGTCGAGGGTGCCGGGGGATTGGAGGATGCCCTCCTGCGGGAAGGCGACGATCTGGAGGTCCAGGCGGTCCCGGTACTCCTCACGCAGGTCGAGCAGTGCGGTCACGCCGCGCAGGCCGACGATCGGGTCGACGTCGGGGTGGGCTCGGATGGCGGTGGTGCCGTTGGCGATCGCCATGTCGAGGACGCGGCGGGCGCGGTCGCGGATCGAGGTGACGGTGAAGCCGCGCTTGAGTTCGGCGGTCACGCTGATGGCTCCGGCGAGGGTGCCGTCGGGATTGGACTTCTCCGCGTCCAGGAGTGCTTTGTCCAGGTGGAGATGGGATTCGACGAGGCCGGGGATGACTACGCGTCCAGCGCAGTCGATCTCCTCGGCGCCGTGCTCGGGCAGCCCGTGGCCGATGGCGACGATCGTGCCCCCGGATATCGCGATATCGACGAGGTCGGTGTCGTCGGCGATGCGGGCGGCCCGCAGGACCAGATCCACGGTGGGCGGAAACGAATCCGGCACGGCTATCTCCCTGGGACGAAGTGACTCGTTTTGTATACGAGGGCCGTGTTTCGTCCGGGAGAGCGGTTTGCTTCCCCGATGTTACGAAGCCGGTGAGGTCTAACCAGCCTGTGGCGCAGTATCTTCGGCGCGCTGCCGGAACCGGTACGCCGAGGCCGCGTGCGCGATGTGAGAGGTGACCACGGCGGCCGCCTGTTCGGGGTCTCCGGCTTCCAGCGCCGCGCAGATCAGCTCGTGCTCATGCCAGGAATCGCTGGCGCGGCGGGGGAGTTCGACCGAGTAGACCCAGGCGATCTTCCAGCTCAGCTGCATGATCAACTGTGCGAGCAAGGTGCTGCCCGAGGCTTCGGCGAGCACCTCGTGGAAGCGACTGTTGAGCCGGGCCAGTTCGTCGAGGCGGCCCGCGCGCACGGCGTCCTGGCCGAGGGCGGTGAGTTCCTTGAGCCGGCCGAGCTGTTCGGGAGTGCGGCGCAGGGCGGCGCGGGAGGCGCACAGCGGTTCCAGGCGGGCGCGGATCTCCAGGAGGTCGGCGGCCTCGTCCTCGGTGAGGGCCGCCACGAAGACGCCCGCGTACGGGCGTGACGAGGCGAAACCCTCGGCCTCCAGCGTGCGCAACGCTTCCCGGACCGGGACGCGCGACACCCCGTAGTGCTCCGCGAGCGCATCCTCGGTAAGCCGTCGGCCGGGAGCGTAGGAGCCGCGAATGATGTCGTCACGGATGGCGCGACAGAGTTGTTGCGGTGTCATGCGCCCGGCGGTGCTGGTCACTACGTCCTCATCAGGAAGTCGGTGGAACAGGGGGTTGCATACGATCCATCGTGGCAGCGGCCCGACGGGATGCCGCAAATCTACTGCACGTGCGTGAAATCCACTGAACAGCCGTGTGGCATTCGTGGGTCCGGCTGCGTCACAGCGGTTTCGGGTCGCCGCCGTCCGCGCCTTTGTATACGATGCGGCCATTCTGTCCGGAAGGAATTCATGGATACCGCGCATCTCGTGCTCTTGTTCGCCGCCGGTGTAGGAGCCGGCATCTGTAACGCCATCGCCGGGGGCGGCAGCCTGCTGTCGTTCCCGGCATTGCTGGCCACGGGGCTGCCGCCGGTCACGGCGACGGTCACCAACTCGGTCTCGGTGTGGCCCGGCTACCTCGGCGGGGCCGCGGCGCTGCACAAACGGCTCGACGAACATCGCACCCTGGTACCAGGGCTGGTACTCACCGGCATCGCGGGCGCCTCCGGTGGCGTGATCGCGCTGCTGGCCGCGCCACCGAAGGTGTTCGCGGCGCTGGTGCCCTATCTGATTCTGGCCGCGACCGCCCTGTTCGCGGCGCAGCCGCTGGTGTCGCGCAAGCTCGCCGAGCACGGCGCGGAATCGCGGATTCGGCTGTTCGCGGGTGTGTTTCTCGGCGCGGCCTACGGCGCGTACTTCAATGGCGGCATGGGGATCGTGCTGCTGACCGCGCTGGCCCTGGGCATCGATGCCTCGATCACCCGGCTCAACGGGTTGAAAAGCCTGCTCACGCTCACGGTTTCGAGTACGGCTGTGATCGCGGTCGCGCTGTTCGGGCCGGTGCAGTGGTGGGCGGTGGCGGTACTGGCGCCGGCCTGCCTGCTGGGCGGGGTCCTCGGCGCGCGGATCGCGGACCGGCTGCGGCCGGGCGCTTTCCGCGCGGTGGTGATCGTCTTCGGCGTCGGGGCCGGCGCGGCCATGCTGCTGTCCTGAACCATGCTCAGCTCTCCCAACGACACAGGTGGTGAATCCCATGAATGATCTCCTGCTGCGCGGCGGCCGGCCCTGGACTCCCGGCGCCCCGCTCACCGCGGCCGACATCCTGATTCGCGACGGGCGGATCGCCGCGATCGGGCCCGGGCTCAGCGCCGACGGCGTCGAGGCCGTCGATCTGGCCGGGGCCCTGGTGCTTCCGGGACTCGTCGACGCGCACTGCCATCTCGACAAGACCATGTACGGCGGACCGTGGGTGCCCAATACCGGCGGCCGCACCCTGGCCGGGCGCATCGCCAACGGTGAGGGTCGCCGCGACGAACTGGGACTGCCCAGCGCCGACTACGCGGCGAACCTGCTGGGGGCCATGGTGTCCGCCGGGACCGCGCATGTGCGCAGCCATATCGACATCGATCCGGAGGTGGGGTTGCGCGGCGTCGACGCCGTGCGCGCGGCCGCCGCCCGGCACGCGGATCGGGTCGACGTGCAGCTCGTGGCGTTCCCCCAGGGTGGGCTGATGACCCGGCCCGGTACCGCCGAGCTGCTGGAAGCCGCGCTGGCCGACGGGGTGGAGGTGGTCGGCGGACTGGATCCCGCGGGCTACGACGGGAATCCGAACGGTCAGCTCGATGTGCTGTTCGACCTCGCCGAGAAGTACGGCGCGGGCATCGACATCCACCTGCACGATCGCGGCGCGCTCGGCGCCTGGCAGTACGACCTGATCGTGGCCCGCACCAAGGCGACGGGCCTGGCGGGGAAGGTGACCATCAGCCACGCCTACGCGATGGGCGAGCTGGAACCCGGCGAGCAGCGCCGGATCGCGGAAAGCCTCGCCGACGCAGGGGTTTCCATGGTCACCTGCGCGGTCGGCAGTTCGCCGGTGGTGCCGGTCCGGGTCATGCACGCCGCCGGGGCCGGACTGGCTCTCGGCAATGACGGCATCCGTGACCTGTGGACGCCCTACGGCGACGGCGACATGCTGCGCCGGATCATGCAGGTGGCGTTCCGGGATCGCTTGGTCTTCGACGAGGACATCGAACTGGCCTTGGCGGCGGGCACCTACGGCGGCGCCGCCCTGCTCGGGATCGAGGACTACGGGCTGCGGGAGGGTGCGACCGCCGACCTGTTCACGGTGGACGCCGAAACACCGGCCGCGGCCGTGGTTTCCGTGCCGCCTCGCGCTCTGGTCGTCAAACGTGGCCGGGTGGTCGCGAGGAACGGCGGGCTCGCCGACAGCTGACTGATCCCGCCCCGACCGGCCGCCGACCGCAGCGTGTGTCCCCGCGTTGTCCGCTCGGCGGCCGGTCGCCTTGTCCGCTCGGCGGTCGGTCGCGTTGTCCGCGCCGCAAGGGGTTTCGGATCCGATCCACCGGCAGAGCGGGAATGCACCCCACCCGCGCGGGATATCGTATACGAAACAAGCGCGTAATCGCCTGGACCGCATTCGGCAATGAGTGGCCGATAGAACTGTGGACATGCGCACCACCGCCTCAACCACCGTCAAAGGCCAAGGCCCGGACGGGAATACGGAGACCGCAGCGGGCGGCAACGTATACACCGACCCGGCCCTGGCCTTTCAGCACGTCGGACTGACCTTCGAGAACGGCACCCACGCGCTCGACGGCATCGACATCGCCATCCGGCCCGGGGAGTTCGTTTCGCTGGTCGGTCCCTCCGGCTGCGGCAAGTCCACCCTGCTGCGACTGGCCGCCGGGTTCGAGAAGCCCACCGCCGGAACGATTTCCATCGCGACCGGCAAGCTCGGCTATGTCTTCCAGGAGGCCACCCTGCTGCCGTGGCGGTCGGTGCTGCGGAATGTGGAACTACCCGCCGAACTCGCCGGTGTGGACAAGGCGACCCGCCGGGCCGCGGCCCGTGAGGCGCTGGAGCTGGTCGGGCTCACCGGATTCGAGAACCACAAGCCGGCGCAACTCTCGGGCGGCATGCGGATGCGCACCTCGATCGCGCGCGCCCTCACCGGGGCACCCGAACTGTTCCTGTTCGACGAACCCTTCGGCGCGCTCGACGAGATCACGCGCCAACGGTTGAACGAGGAGGTGAGCGGGCTGTACCGGCGCTCGGGATTCACCGGGGTATTCGTGACCCACTCGGTCGCCGAAGCGGTCTTCATGTCGACCCGGGTCGTCGTGCTGACCGGGCGGCCCGGACGAGTGGCCGCCGATATCGCGGTGCCGCTGGACTTTCCGCGCTCGCCGGAGCTGCGGTACACGGCCGAGTTCGGCGCCGTCGCGGCGGAGGTATCGGAGGCGTTGCACGACGCCGAACGGGGCACCGCCCGGACCCTGGGGAGGGCAGCATGACCGCCGCCGCTGAGAGCGAGATCGTTGTGCCAGAGTCGGACGAGCCGATCGCCGCATCCGAGACAGGCGACCCGACGACGGTGCGCGCGGTCAGCGACCCGACGACCGTGCGTGAGCCCAACGACCCGACGACCGTGCGCGAGGTCGGCAAACCGACGACCGTGCGCGAGCTCAACGACCCGACGACCGTGCGCGAGGTCGGTAAATCGACGACGTCGCCAGATGGCGGCGATCCGACGACGTCGCCCGACGGTGGAGTTGCGGCCACGGTATCGGGGGCGAATGGCCAGACCGCCGCGCCCGGAGAACTCGGGCAGCCGGTGCGCCGACCGCGGAAACTGCGCTGGCCCTTCGCGATCGCGCCGGTCCGGGTGTTCGCGCCGGTCCTCGTGTTCGTGCTGGTCATGTCCGCGTGGTCGATCGCGAGTCACTTCCTGATCGCGCCGGAGTCGCGGTTCCTGCTGCCGCCGCCGGAAGCGGTGGTGTCCAAGGGCCTGCTCGACGCCGCCACCCGGGCCGAGATCCTGCAGGCGCTGGGCGCGACCGTGCAGATCGCGCTGGTCGGCCTGGTGATCGCGATCGTGCTGGGCGTGGCGTTCGCGGTGATCATGAGCCAGGCCCGCTGGGCGGAGTACTCGCTCTACCCGTATGCCGTGATCCTGCAGACGATTCCGGTGCTGGCCGTGGTGCCGTTGTTCGGGTTCTGGTTCGGCTACGAGTTCGGCAGCCGGGTCATCGTCTGTGTGATGGTGTCGCTGTTCCCGGTCATCACCAACACCCTGTTCGGCCTGAAGTCGGTGCAGGCCTCCGAGCACGACCTGTTCACCCTGCACGGCGCCAATCGCCGGCAGCGCCTGCTCAAGCTGCAACTTCCGGCCGCTCTGCCGGCCATGATCTCCGGCTTCAAGATCTCGGCGGGCATGGCCGTGATCGGCTCCATCGTCGCGGATTTCTTCTTCCGCCAGGGCAACCCGGGCATCGGCCGCATGATCGACGTGTACCGGCAGCGGCTGGCCACCGAGGAACTGCTCACCTCGCTGCTGCTGTCCTCGCTGGTCGGTCTGATCCTGTTCTGGATCTTCGACTTCCTGGCTGGACGGGTGGATCGCGCCCACGGCAAACGCGCCCGCCACTAGCGGAAACCGCTGTGTCTCAACCCCCTGTGTCTCACCCCCCCTGTGTCTCGAACTCACTGCGTCAACCCAAGGAATGCTCGTGAAGAAACGTGTCCTCGCCGCTGCCGCGCTCGCCGGCAGTGTCCTGCTCACCGCCGCCTGCGGTGGCGGCGCATCGACTCCCGCCCCGACGGGCAAGGGCGCGCTGGCCGGGGTCTGCCCGTCCACCGTCGTCATCCAGACCGACTGGTTCGCGACGCCCGAACGCGCGGCCGCCTACCAACTGGTCGGGCCGAACGGCACCGTGGACGCCAAGAAGGGCGCCTACTCGGGTCCGCTGGGTGACACCGGCGTGAATGTCGAAGTGCGCCTGGGCGGTCCGTTCCTCGGCGGCCAGCCGGTGGCGGCCCAGATGTACCAGGACAACTCCATCACCCTGGGCCTGGTGCCCACCGACGAGCAGGTCCGGGCCCGGGCCAAGTTCCCGCTCACCGGCGTCTTCGCGTCCCTGCAGAAGAATCCGCAGATCGTCATGTGGGATCCGGCCACCTACAAGGTGACCTCGTGGAAGGACGTGGCCGCCACCAACGCCCCGATCCTGTACTCCGAGGGCAAGATCTACATGGACTACCTGATCGCCAATGGCGACGTGAAGAAGGAACAGGCCGACGCCTCCTACGACGGCACGCCCAGCCGCTTCGTCGCCGAACACGGGCGGGTCATGCAGCAGGGGTACGTCTCGAACGAGCCCTACCGCTGGGAGCACGACGTCAAGGGCTGGCTCAAGCCCACCGGCCACCTGCTGGTCGCCGACGCCGGCTACGAGGCCTACCCGCACGCCTGGTCGGTCCGCTCCGGTGAACTCGACAAGCTGCGGCCCTGCCTGCAGAAGCTCGTCCCCATGCTGCAGCAGGCTCAGATCGACTACGCCACCAACCCCGAACCCACCAACCAGGCCCTGCTGAAGATCGCCCAGGGCATTCCGGACGGCCCGCCCATCACCGCCGGCGGCAACACCGACTCGGTGAAGGTGCAGCTCGCCGAGAAGATCATCGCCAACGGCCCCGGCAACACCCTCGGCAACTTCGACCTCGACCGCGTCACCCGCGCCATCGCCCAGGTCACCCCGCTGCTGCGCGCCAAGGGCCGGGAAGTCCCCGACAATCTGACCGCCAAGGATCTGGTGACCAACGAATTCATCGATCCCGCAAAGGGTCTGAAGCAGCAGGGCTGAGGCCGGGGGAGAACCATGTCGAATCACGAGTACGAGCACGAACCGGTCCCGGCCGCGGCCCGCCGCGACCTGCTCTCGGTCGCCGCGGTCTGGGCCGGCTTCCCGATGTGCCTGGGCAACGCGGTCTTCGGTGGACTGATCGTCTACAGCCAGGGCATGGGCCGCGGCATGCTGGCCATCCTGCTCGGCAACCTGCTGCTGTTCGGCTATATCGGCACCCTGAGCTGGATCGGCGGACAGACCGGCCGCAACTTCTCGCTCCAGGCGCGGCGCGCGTTCGGCGACCGCGGGCGGGCGGTGGTGGTCGGGTTCCTGGCCACCGTCGTGATCGGCTGGTTCTCCTATCAGGTCGGCTTGACCGGCACCACCCTCGAAGGCATGTACGGCTGGAGTCCGCTGTGGGGTGGGCTGTTCGGCGGAGTGTTCTTCGTCCTGCTCACCCTCGCCGGGATCCGCGCGCTCTCGCTCATCGGCCTGATCGGGACGCCACTGTTCCTGATCATGGCCGGTCTCGCGCTGTATTACGGTCTCGGGCACGGGCATTCGCTGTCCGGCGCGTTCGGCTACACGGGCGGCGGTGGCCCGCTGGGCTTCTGGGCGTGCGTGAGCATCGTGGTCGGCGGTTTCGCCGACTCGGGCACCATGACCGCTGATTTCACCCGCTGGGCCCGCGACGGCCGGGCGGGGCTGGTGGCGGCGGCCTCGGCTTTCCCCTTCGCCAACTCCATCGCCTTCCTCATCGGCGGACTGGTGGTGGCGATCGGCGGGGCCGCCGACCCGGCGCACGACGGCGGCGCGTTCCTGGGCCTGCTGGCCGGGCACGGCGCGCTCATCACCGGACTGTCGGTGCTGTTCGTGTTCGCGAATCTGGGATCGGTCGCGGCGCACTGCCTCTACAACGGCGCGGTGGGCTGGGCCGGAATCACACCCCTGCGGATGCGCCCCCTGGCGGTGGCGCTCGGCCTGATCGGCACCGTGGTGGCGCTGACCGGAGTCTGGACGCACATCGTCAACTGGCTGGTGCTGCTGGGCGTGGTGGTGCCGCCGATCGGCGCGGTGCTGATCGTCGACCACCTGCTGGCGCGCCGCCGCACGGCGGCCCGGGCGGGAGTGCGGCCGATCGCGTTCGCG